>JBMOJG010000087.1:0-8466 GCA_049316925.1 Alsobacter sp.
GAGCGCTTGTTGCGGTTGGCCGCCAGGAAATAGGCGCTCTGCGGCCCCGGTTGGCCATCCGCCTCGGCCTGCCAGGGCGGACCCCAGCGGCGGGTGTCATCGCCATGGCCGGGTCGCTCGACCTTGATCACGTCGGCGCCCAGATCCCCGAGCATCTGGGTGCAGCTCGGCCCCGCCAGGATGCGGGACAGGTCAAGCACGCGCACTCCGGCCAGCGCGCCGGAAGGGGCCTCGGAGCATTCGATCCACATCGTGTCACCATTGCTGTTCCCACAATGGTCGCACAACCCGGCCTTTCGTTACGGCCGATCGCGAACTGGTGATGCAACACCGGTGTCGCGGCTTGAGTTCATTCGGGATCAGGCCCGGTTTCGGCCAGGCCGCGCGGCAGTTCGGCCGGGTCGGGCTTCAGCCCGTAAGGCGCCACCAGCGCCCAGACATGCGCCGGCACCATGCTGCGCATCCGGCGCGGGAACGCCCGCCGCAGGTGCAGCACGGTCTCGACCGCCTTCATCTCCACCCGCGCCCGGGCGAATTCCAGTCCGCGCGGACCGATGCGCGGCATCAGCCAGCCGACCACCGGGCGCAGCCAGTCCGGCATGCTGCGCAGCGGCAGCCCGCCGGCGGCGCGCTCGACATTGCCCAGGAAGCCCCGCACCGCGCCGGCCCGCCGGCCGGCACTGCCAGGCGCTCCCGTGCGCAACTCAGCGCCGAGCAGCGTGACCAGTTCCTCGCCGCGCGCGTTGCGCACCAGCAGCCACTGCTCGCCCTCCCCGCCCATATAGCCGACCGTGATGTCCGCCAGCACGTTGGTGTAGTCGACGCAGGTGCGGCACGTCATGGGGAAGAAATCCGCCGGCAGCTTCGAGATCGGCAGTTGCAGGAACGGCACGATCCGCTTGCGCCCGTCGGCAAAGCGCAGCTCGACGCGGTAGTCGGCGCGGAACTCCAGATAGGTGATCGTGTCGGGCGCAGCGTCGAGCAGCGCCAGAAACTGGTGGAAGCTTTCCGTCGTGGTGTTGTCGGAGCACGGCGTGCCGATCACGTAGAGCCGCTCGAACCCGAGCTCCGCCTCCAGCGCCCGCAGCGCGTAGACCTGGCAGGGGATCCCGATGATGGCCAGCCGGCGGTAGCCCAGCGCCCGAGCCGGCTCGAGCAGCGCCAGCAGCGGCGCATAGCCCATGCGCATGCCGCGACACTCCGCCATGCCCTCGGGCCGGGTGACCAGCACCGGTACGGGACGCCAGCGGTCCTGCGGGTCCGGCGCCATGGTCAGCACCGCATCGACGGCGCCGGTCTCCAGCAGGCGCTCGGCGATGCGCGTGGTGATCCCGGTCCACTGCGCACCCGGCCGCGGCGGGGCCAGCGACGCCTTCACCATCCGCCGGAAGGGTCCGAAATGCAGCTCGTCGGGGCGCCCCGAATCCCGCGCACGGCCATGCACGCGCATCTCGAGGCCGGAATAATCGGGCTTGATGAACTGGCAGGCCCGGCCGCAGCGGGTCGCGTCGTCGGTGCGGGAGATGCCGCAGTCCGTGCACAGGCCGCGCGGCACGGCCGCCTCGGTCGGCGGCGCCCAGACGGCGCCGGCCGGATCATTCATGACAGTCACGCTTTGGCCCCCCTGCCGGCCCTGGCCGGAACCATCAGTCTAGCGGGGGTTGCGCCTGACGGAAGCCGGCACGGGTGCTGCCGGAGAGGGCACGGCGATGGAGCCCGCCAGCCGGCTCCCTGCCCGGTGGCTGCGCTCAGGCGCGCATGCCGAAGCGCGGCACGGCGACGCTGTGACGCGTCAGATAGATGTCGAGCTCGTCAGCCGGCATCGGCCGGGCGAAATAATAGCCCTGGAAGTCGTGGCAGCCGGAAGCGCGCAGGAAGATGTGCTGTTCCAGCGTCTCGACGCCCTCGGCATGGACTGTCATGCCGAGCGAGCGGCCAAGCGAGACAACGCTGTGGATGATGGCGGCGGCCCCGGCGGTCACGCCCAGGTTGCGGACGAAGGCCTGGTCGACCTTCAGCTTGTCGAACGGGAAGCGGCGCAGATAGCTGAGCGACGCATAGCCGGTGCCGAAATCGTCCAGCGCCATATGCATGCCGGCCTTGCGCAGCGCCGTGATGATGGTGATCGCCAATTCGGCATCCTCCATCAGCACGCCCTCGGTGATCTCGATCTCGACCCGGTGCGGATCGATTTCGGCCTCGCGCACCATGGCGACGATCTTTTCGACGAGGTCCCTGCTGCGAAACTGCACCGGCGAAACGTTGATGGAGAGCTTCAGCGAGGGCCAGCGCTTGGCATCCTCCAGCGACTTGCGCATGACCCAGTCACCGATCTCGCCGATCTGGCCGGTCTCCTCCGCCAGTTTGATAAAGAAGGACGGCGGAATCATACCTTCCGTCGGGTGCTTCCAGCGCAGCAGCGCCTCGACGCCCACCACCGTCTCGCCATCCGACGCCAGGAAGGGCTGGTAATGCACGGCAAGCTGGTTGCGGTCGATGGCACGCCGCAGCTCCGCCTCCATCATCTTGCGCCGGCGGATCTCGTCTTCCATCGAAGGGTCGAAGCGCATGGCCAGGCCGCGGCCGGCCGTCTTGGCGCGGTACATCGAGATATCGGCGCGGCGCACCAGGCCGGTCGATTCGTCGCCATCATCGGGGGCAATCGCAATGCCGATCGAGCCGCCGATCACGGCCTCGATGCTGCCAAGGACGAACGGCAGCGCCAACTCGCGGCTGATTGCGTCGCCAAGCGCCACGACCGAAGCGGGATCGACCCGTCGTTCGACCACGACCGCGAACTCGTCGCCGCCCAGTCGCGAGATCAGCACGTTGGTTCCGCAAATCCTGCGCAGGCGCTCGGTCACCGCCACCAGCAGGGCGTCGCCTGCCTCGTGGCCGAAGCCGTCATTGACCTCCTTGAAGCGATCGAGATCGAGGTACAGTACGCCGACCACCGCATCCGGCAGACGGCGCTCGAGGGCCTGGTCGAGGCGAATCTTGAAGCCGGACCTGTTGTGCAGGCCGGTGAGTGGGTCACGGGTGGCACGGTCGAAGGCCTGCGTCTCGATCTCGCCGACCATCTGGCCAGCGCGCCGGGCAAAGCGCACGCTCAACAGGATGGCGGCCGCCATGCCGAGAATCGCCACAACCATCAGCGGGATCAGGCTTTGCCAGATCTCCGTAGCCGTCGAGATCCGAGACCAGGCGAGCACCACCGGTATTCCGTCCTCGGTCGCGCCAATCCGCAGGAAGGGCTGGTCCTCCGCAACTGAACCGGCCACGATGCCAAGATCGTTCAGTCCCGTGCGCTCGAAGCGCGGGGCAAGCGCCGCGATACTGATGGGCGCGACAGCGATGACATGACCCGTCGCCTCGGCCCGACGGACGGGCTCGACCAGGATCAGGTTGCCCTGATCGCCCTTGAATTCGACAACGAATGAAGCCGGCGGTCTCCCCGCGGCAAGATCGGCCTTGATCCGCGCCGCGGCCCGCCCCAGGACAGCCGTCTCGCCGGGAATGGCCTGACCGGTTGCGGCCGGAAAGATGGTGACCCGGCCGGCGACGGTGAGGGCCGCCGACATGCCGCGTGGCGCGCTGACGGCGGGCGCGCCGGATTGCCCGTCCACATGCTCGCGCAGAAAGCCGAGCAGCGCGACCTTTGCTTCGGCGCGCCATTGCTCGAACAGGTCTGCGGCGATCCGCGGCGACGCATCGGTGGCCTGCTGGTCGGCCTGGCGCACCGTCAGGGTGCCGCCGGCAACAAGCACCGCCAGGAGACCTGCAACGACCATGGACAGCACGATCTGGGCATGCTGGCGCATCGCCGCAGCTGCCGTCTCGACCTCTGTGTTTCCCGAGTTCGGTATCATCCTCGCCCGTCCGGACCGCCTGCACCGCCGCGCGTTACCGGGGCGTCAAAGAGATTTTCACAACCTGATTAATGTCAGGTCACTGCCGTCCGGTTTAGTTCTCCCAGAAGCATCGCGACCTCGACGGTCGAGTACGCCTGGGCGAAGCGGATCCGGTAACCCTCGGGCGTGGTGGCCATGATCCGGCCACGCCGGTCGTGCTCGCCGAAACGCAGCGAGACTTCGGCCGCGGAGCGATTGAAAATGAAGCGGGACGCCTGCCGGAAAACCGCCTCTTGCTCGGCAAATTCGGTGATCAGCCCATCAAGCGCCAGGTTGCGGTCCAGCATCATCAGCACACCGACAACGCAGCAAGGCGTCGTGGGTGAGCGAACAGGGACGGCGGCGCGGCGCATCAGTCGGCCGAGGAGGCTCGGCCGCTCGGGCTCGACCTGGGCCTGAAGGCGGGCTCGTATCTCGGCCTGGCTCGTGGGCCGTGACGCAGTCTCGACGCTCTCGTTCATGGCGACTCCCACGGTCAGGCCGAGGTCTGGCGGTTGGCGGCAGCGGAATACAGGCGCCTGCGCAGGGCGTCGTGATCAACCGCGACATCACGCGGCTGCGGCCGTGGCTCGTGCTCCGGCAGTGCTGTGCCCGGTGCGACCGGGATCGCGACCGGTGCCGGTCCGGCCTCCGCCGCGGCCACCGCCTGACTCATCAGGGTCCGGTTGAGAATGGTCGAATAGGCTGCAAAAACGGTCTCGAATGACCGCGAGACCTCGGCGAAGCCATTGGTGAGGCGATCCTCGAACTCCGGGGACAGGCCGACGCGGGCATCTGCCCCTGCCCGCCCCGCGAGCAGCTCCTTCAGCTCGGCCTGGTCGGCGGCAAGGCGCTGCATGCTGCTGTCAATCGACATCGCGGTGCGCTCGAGCACCTGGGCGAGCCCGCCGAAGCCATTCTTGACCTTGGCCTCGATGCCGATGGCAATCTCCGTGACCCTGTCGCCCGCGGCCTTGAGGTCGAGCAGCTTGGCCAGACGGGCATTGGTCTCGTAGTTCTCGGCAGTGAGCCGGCGCAGGCCATCCAGATAGGCCTGGCCGGTGACTTCCATGATGTGCGCCATGCCGTTGAAGCCGGAGGTCAGGCGCGTCTCGGTCGTGCGCTGCAGGTTGATCATCTCCTGCAGATACTCCGCCATGGTCGACTGCACGGCGACGAGGCTGCCAATCTGCTCCCGCATCTCGCTGCCGTCCGCCACCATCCTGTCCATGTTGACCAGCATGGCGCGCAGCAGGGCGGTCTGCTCCGTCTGGGTGTCCGCCATGCGCGGCGCCATCGTGTGCAGCGAGTCGACGCTCTGGTTGAGGCGACCGAAGCCCTGGGCGATCGTGGCGACGACGCCGACATCGGTGATGCTGCCCTGGGTGCCGAGATTGGGCCGGCCGTCGCCGCCCCCGCTCGTTCCTGCGCCCGTCAGATTGTCGGCAATCATGCGGGCGAGGTCGACGGCATCGCCGCCGCGGCCGCCTTCCAGATGCGAGACGGCCGCCAGCCAGGCCGAGAAGGCCTCCTTCAGCGAACCCAGCGCCTCGCTGCCGAAGCGGCTGAGCAGGCCGAGCACCAGCGAGCCAAAAAGACCGAACAGCGAAGAGGAGAACCCCGTCGCCATGCCGGTCAGCGGCACCTGCAGGCGCGACAGCAGGGATTTCATGGCGGTCTTCGATGAGCCGCCGTCGGAGCTCAGCCCGGCGATGATGTCGCCCACCGAGCCCACCATCTCCATCAGGCCGATGAAGGTGCCGATCAGGCCGAGAAAGATCAGCAGTCCGGTCAGGTAGTTGACCTGCGAGCGCTCGTCGACCAGCCGGTTCTCCACCGCATCGACAACGTTCTGCAGCGTGGCAACCGACAGGTTGAGCCCCTTGGCGCGCAGGAGCTCGTCGTAAGTGAGCTCGAACATGTGGCCGATAGACTTGGGGCTGCCGAACACCACACCGGGCTCGAGGCTGCGGTAGTGCCGCCAGTAGGGATCGTCGATGACCTCCGTGCGCTCGCGCCGCGCGTCCTCGAACGCCTCCTGAAGGGCCTCGAACGCGGTCGCGTCGTTGCGGATCAGCAGCACGCGCCGGAAGGCCAGCACGCAGCCGAAACCGAACACGGCAATGATTCCGCCGTTCAGGTAGACGTTGGCGAGAATGCCCTGCGAAACGAAGTGCCACGCAAACCCGACGAGGACCGCCAGCGCGAGCATCAGCGCAGACATCCGCAGCAGCTGGCTGCGGATGATGTGCCTGAGGCTCGACTGGCTGGCGGGGATGGCTTCGCTCACGTACAAATCTCTTGGCTCACGTACAAATCCGTTCGTTCATGCGCTATTCTGTTCGTTCACGCGCAAATCTCTTGGCTCACGCGCAAGTCTCTTAGTTTCCACGCAAGTCTCCGCGCACGGACCAACCGGCGATCACTATAAGGTGGGTTCGTCAATAAATCGGTAAATCTGGACGCGATCAGCCGCGTACGAAGAGCTGCACGAGGTCGGATTCCTGCTTGGGTGGCACGTCCTCGATCTTGACGGCAATCGACCGCACCGGGATGCCCGATGCGATCAGCTGCGAGCGCATCGCCATCGCCCGGAAATAGGCGATCCGCCGGCTGTCGGTCAGCGAGCCCGCTTCGGCGGACGCATAGGCGCGCATCTCCAGCCGCAGGTCTCGGCCACCCAGCGACTCGGTGACGAAGGATTGCATCTCGGCGCGGCTCGACGGATCGAGCGCCGTGGCGCGCGGCTTGAACGCCACGGTCAGGACGGCCGCCGCGCGCTCGGTGCGCACCGGCTTCACCTCCTGGGCTGTCTCGGCGGCCGCTCCCGACTCGATGCGCTTCCCGGTCAGGGGCTGCATGGATCCCGCGCCGGGGGCGCCATCGGGATGCGGTCCGGCCTGGGCGCCCGGCGCGACATCCGGCCGTGGACCGACGATCGGGACGGGTGAACTGGCCTCGGTGGACGCCATCACCGGGCTGGGACTGGCGGCCGCCATCATGGTGCGCCCGGCCTGTGTCTCCAGCCGCACGGCAACGAGTTCGGCAAACTCCTCGCTCGACATGTCGTCGGCCACGACCGAAATGCCGGCCGCCGCCGCAATCCGCTCGACCTGCTGGCGCGACACGTCCTCCGACATGCTGAACATCGCCACGGTGAGGATCATCATGACGAAGATGAGCATCATCGTCATGGTGGTCAGCGCGTCGACGTAACCGGGCCAGTGGTTTTCGGCCTCGCCTGACTTCTCCGCCATGCCATCGCTCCGCGGTGCCAGCTGGGACAGGCGACACTAGCAGCGCAGGGTTGGCCAGCCGTTAACGCTCAGGCGGCGACGCCGAACTTCCTGAACACCTCGGCCTTCGGCCCGTCGGCGACGATGCGCCCCTCGTCGATCCAGATGATGCGGTCGACCAGGCCAAGTATTGCCATGCGGTGTGAGGCGACGACGAGGCCGGCGCTGCCGATCTGGGCCAGCAGCCCGGCCACGACCCGGGCCTCCGCCGCCGTATCGAGGGCCGCCGTGGGCTCGTCGAGCAGCAGCAGCCGCGGCCGGCCGACCAGGGCACGCGCCAGCGACACCGCCTGCCGCTCACCCCCGGAGAGCCGCTGGCCGCAGGGCCCGACCGGCATGTTGAGTCCCGCCGGATGCGTGGCCGCGAAGCCGGCAACGCCGGTCAGCCGCAGGACGGCATCGAGATCGTCCGGGTCGACCTGCGACAGGCCGAGCGTCAGATTGGTCTCCAGGCTGGCATCGAGCAGCAGCGTCTCCTGCGGCATGAAGGCCACCGCCCGCCGCAGCGCCGCCGGGTCGATCTGGCGGGATTCGCGCCCGTCGAGCGTGATGCGCCCGGCATCGGGCTCGTGCAGGCGGGCCAGCAGCCGAAGCAGCGTGGACTTGCCGCAGCCGGCCCGGCCGACAAGTCCGACCCGTTCACCCGGACGGATCGTCAGCGAGACGTCGCGCAGCGCGTGCCGGGTCTCGCCCGGATAGGTAAAGCTGACGCCCGCCACCGCCATCGCGCCCTCGATGCGCGGCGGCTCCGGCCGTCCGTCGCCGGCCGTCTCCACCCGCTGCGCCAGCAGCGGGCCGATCGGGGCCGTCGCGGTCAGCCCCTGCGTGATCCTGAAAACCAGCCCAACCAGCAGCCCGACAGGCGTCATGGCGCGGCTCACCAGCATGACGCAGGCCGACAGGGCACCGACCGTCATCGCCGTGCTCTCGATCCGGAACACGCCGATCACGAGCGTCGCCACGATGACGAACTGGACGATGACGGCGCTCGCCTGCGCGGCGAAGCCATGCCAGTAGCGGCCACGATGGCCGGCGAAGCTGGCCGCGTCGGCCGACTGCTCCCATCCCGACAGCACATGGCCGCCGGCGCCGGTGGCCCGGACCCGCTCCTGCGCGCTCACGGCCTCGACAATCGCCTGGATCGACCGGCGCACCATCCCGGTCTGCTCGCCAATGCTGTGGTGGGACAGCAGGTGGGCAGCCACATGCACGAGGCACAACGCAACCGTGCCGATCAGCGGCGCCAGCACCACCGGCCCGCCGAGGCTGCCGATCAGGAT
>JBMOJG010000088.1:0-8453 GCA_049316925.1 Alsobacter sp.
GCGTGTTCACCAGCGGCAGCGCCCACAGATAAGCCTGGGTGGCGCGCTGGAAGAACAGCTCACTCTGCAGCACGGAGGCCGTCTTCGGGGTGGGGCGGTTCTCCTTGAACGGCAGGTCGGCGAGAAAGCGCGACGGAGCCTGCTGGGCGTGGCTCGGTGCGACCATGCCGGCCGTGATCAGGCACCCTGCCAGTGCGGCCCCAAGACGTGTCCTGTCAGAGCCCATCCGCATATCGCTCTCCCGTCGCTGGCGCGCCTATGGCGCGATTTTGCTGCTGTGGGCGGCAACGCCGCCGGCGCGCGCACCCTAGAGTCGGATCCAGGCAGCAATTGCCCAATTCTGGTCAATTTGCTAAAAACGCCGGGATCAATGCGAGGCGACCAGTGGATCGAGAGACCGGACGGCGCATCCTGTGCAGCTCCGGCTGGCTGTCCGGCCGGCCTCCGGAGTTGCAGACGGCGCTCCTCGCGCCCAGTCGATGGCAGCGTCTCGAGGCCGGCGCGCCGATCACCACCGGCGGCGAGGAGGCCGGAGACATGGTCGGCCTCGCCAGCGGTATCGTGGCGGTGACCTCGGTGTTCGGATCGCCCGACACGCCGGTCATGCACCTGTGCCATGCCGTGTTCTGGATGGGCTATGGCCCGGTGTTGTCCGGCGTGCCGCGGCGCGTGACGGCCACGGCCCGCACACCGGTGTGGATTGCCCGCATCGCCCAGGGGCACGTCCTCGGGCTGCTCGCCGGAACCCCGCAATGGTGGCGGCATTTCATGCCGCTGGCGCTGGAATACGGCGACGTGGCGGTGGGCATCGCCGCGGACCTGCTCATCCGCGGGAGCGAGCGCCGCTGCGTGGCCGTCCTTCTGCGCCTGTCGGGGTGCCGGTTCCGCGACCCGGAGGACGCCGGCGCGCTGGAGGTTCCGATCGGCCAGGAGGGGCTGTCCGCCGCCGCCAACCTGTCGCGCAACACGGCCGGGACGATCCTGCGCAGGCTGGAGGAGAAGGGCCTGATCCACTGCGGCTACGGAACAATCGCACTCAACAACATCCAGGCCCTGCGCGTGATCGCCGACGGCGCCTGACCGCCTGTGGGCTTGATGCCGCGGCTCCGGCCGGACGCCGGGTTCGTGTCTGCGGCCTAATACCCGAACTGCTCCAGCAGGATCCGCTCCTCCAGCCCGTGGCCGGGGTCGTGCAGCATCACGAGGTCGACCGAGCGGTCCATGGCGATGTCGACGCGGTGAACGGAGCGGAATTCGAAATGGTCGGCCACGGCGCTGACCGGCCGCTTGTCGGCCTCCAGCACCTCCACCGACACCCTGGCCTTGTCGGGCAGAAGCGCGCCGCGCCAGCGCCGCGGGCGGAAGGCGGAGATCGGCGTCAGTGCCAGCAGGGCGGCGTCGAGCGGCAGGATCGGGCCATTGGCCGAGAGGTTGTAGGCGGTGGAGCCGGCCGGGGTCGACACCAGCACGCCGTCGGCGATGAGCTCGCTGAGCCGGGTGCGGCCGTCGATGGCGATGCGCAGCTTGGCGGCCTGGTAGGACTGGCGCAGCAGCGACACCTCGTTGATGGCGCGGGCCGTCTTGGTAACGCCGCTGGCGTCGGTCGCCACCATCAGCAGCGGGTGGACGACGCTGCGCTCGGCCTGGTCGAGCCGGTCGGGCAGGGCGTCGATGCCGAACTCGTTCATCAGGAAGCCGACGGAGCCGCGGTTCATGCCGTAGATCGGCGTGCCGGTGCCCATGAAGCGGTGCAGCGTCTGCAGCATCAGCCCGTCGCCGCCGAGCGCGACGATGACGTCGGCGGCCTCGGGAGCGGCGTCGCCCCAACGCTCGGCCAGCGCGGCGCCGGCGCTGCGCGCCTCGTCCGTGTCGCTGGTGATGAAGGCAATTCTCGGAAACCTGCGCACGCCACCCGTCCCGCCGGCTGCTTCGTGCCGGACGCGCCTCCATAGCATGATCGCCGCGCTGGCGTCGCGGCCCCGGCCTGTCGTTCAGGCGAACAAAGCGGGGTGGCGGACCTGCAGGGCCATGAGGCAGAGCAGCGTCTTGATGTCAGTGAGGGTGCCGGCCGCCGCCATGGCGGCGAGGTCGGCCAGCGGCAGCTCCACCACGGTGATCTGCTCGTTCTCCTCGTCCAGCCCGCCGCCGGCGGCGACCCGGTCGGCGGCGCGGTAGGGCGCGAGGTAATGCGCCATGCGCTCGGTGGAGACGCCGGGCATGCTCCAGCCGTCGACGACGAGTTCCAGCGCGTCGATGGCCAGCCCGGCCTCCTCCAGCACCTCGCGCCGGGCGGTGGCGTCCTTGTCCTCGCCGGCCTCGCGCAGGCCGGCGGGCGCCTCCAGCAGGTCGGTCTCGCCCGACATCATGCAGACCGAAGGCCGGAACTGGCGGACCAGCGTCGCGACGCGGCGCTCGGGATCGTAGGGCAGCACGCAGACGGCGGTGCCATGGTCCTCGATCTCGCGGTCGACCTCGGTGCCGTCGGGCAGTCGCACGCGCGCCACCATGAAGCGGCTCCAGCCATCATGGATCAAGCGCTTGCCGAGGATGGCGGGGGCGAGGGACGCGGGCGGCAGGGTCGCGGAAGCCATGGGCTTCTCCGGGGCGCGGTGGTCGGGCCGGGGCTATGGTGCCCCCGGACGGGATCGAACCGCCGACCTTCGGTTTACAAAACCGCTGCACTACCGCTGTGCTACGGGGGCCCGCGGCTGATGTGCCATCGCCGGGCAGGGCCGTCAACCGGCGCTGCCGGGCTTGCCGCGCATCCACCACCTGTAGCGGGTGGGCTGGCGCGAGCAGCCGTCGCGCTTTCGCCGTTACGGTTTACAGGACATTCAGACCTTGGGGTTTAGGCTCTCTTCACCGTGTTTTCCGGCATGCCGGACAGTGGGAGATTTGCGATGAGCCAATTCCGGAGCCTTGCGGCCGCGCTTGCCGCCGTCGCCCTGGCTGGCGGCCTTGCTGCGGTTCCGGCGCGGGCGGGCGAATGGCAGGTGTCGAGCCACGGCGTGCCGATCTACAAGAGCGGGGCCAGCACCGGCGCGGCGGTCGCGGCGGGCGTTGCCGGCGGGGTTGTTGCCGGCGCGGTGATCGTCTCGGCAGCGCAGCCGGGCCAGGTCCATGCGGTGCCGCCGCGGTCCTATCCGGCGCAGGTCTATGGCGCGGGTCATGCCGTGGCTCCGGCGCCGGTCTATGTGCCGCGCCCCGGTGTAGGCAGCGTGCCGGGTGCTGTCTTCATCTCGCCGCCGCCGGCGGCGATCTATGCGGCGCCGGTGCCGGCCTGCCGGATCCTCCACAAGCGCGTCTATGTCGAGGACATCGGCTGGAGCTGGGTGCGCGAGACCGCCTGCGACAACTGAGTGGCCCTGCCGGACGCCGGATCGGGGCGGAGACTGTCGGCCAGGCACTGGACTGCCAGACATGAAAAAGGCCCAGCCGCGAGGCGGGGCCTTTTCCGTGAGGGGGCGGGCGCAGGGCCCGCCGGACCGGTTCAGTCCGCGGCGTAGATGTCGCGGTCCTTGGTCTCCGGCACGAAGATCAGGCCGATGACGAAGGTCGCCATGGCGATGACGATCGGGTACCAGAGGCCGAAATAGATGTCGCCGGTGGACGCCACCATGGCGAAGGCGGTCGGGGGCAGGAAGCCGCCGAACCAGCCATTGCCGATGTGGTAGGGCAGCGACATGGCGGTGTAGCGAATGCGGGTCGGGAACAGCTCGACCAGGGCGGCGGCGATCGGGCCGTACACCATGGTCACGTAGATGACCAGGATGGTCAGGATGCCGGCCACCGTCCAGGCCTGTGCCGAATCAGGGATGATCGACGAGGTCTTGACGATGTTGGCGTTGCCGGCCTTCGGGTAGCCTGCCTCCGACGCAGCGGCGGCGAAAGCCGTCATGTTGGCCGGGATCGCGGCGGCGACCGCCACGTCCTTGTTGTTCACCGACACGCGGGTCGGTGCTCCGGCCGGGGCGGCGACAAGCTCGTACTTCACGGCCGAGCGGGCCAGCGCCACGCGAGCGATGTCGCACGGCGCGCTGAAGCTGCGGATGCCGACCGGATCGAACACCGAACCGCAGGTCGCCGGATCGGCGATGACCTGAACCTTCACGCTGACGAGCGCCTTGTCCAGATCGGGGTTGGCCGTCTTGGTCAGGAACTGGAACAGCGGGAAGTAGGTGAGGGCGGCGATGAGGCAGCCCGCAAGGATCACCGGCTTACGGCCGATGCGGTCCGACAGCGACCCGAAGAAGATGAAGCCGCCGGTGCCCAGAATGAGCGACCAGGCGATCAGCACGTTGGCGGTGAACAGGTCGACCTTGAGGATGCTCTGCAGGAAGAACAGGGCGTAGAACTGGCCTGTATACCAGACCACCGCCTGGCCGGCGACGAGGCCGAGCAGGGCGATGATCACCACCTTGGCGTTCTTCCACTGGCCGAAGGCCTCGGACAGCGGCGCCTTGGAGGCCTTGCCTTCGCTCTTCATCTTCACGAAGGCGGGGCTTTCCTCCATCTGGAGACGAATCCAGACCGAGATCGCGAGCAGGAAGACCGACAGCAGGAACGGAATGCGCCAGCCATAGGCGACGAAGTCCGCCTCGCCGAGCGCGATGCGCAGCGCCAGGATGACGACCAGCGAGAGCAGCAGGCCGAGGGTCGCCGTCGTCTGGATCCACGACGTGTAGAAGCCGCGGCGGTTGCGCGGGGCGTGCTCGGCCACGTAGACGGCGGCGCCGCCATACTCGCCGCCGAGCGCGAGACCCTGGAGCATGCGCAGGATGATGAGGATGACCGGGGCCGGCCAGCCGATCGTTGCATAGCTCGGCAGCAGGCCGACCAGGAAGGTCGACAGGCCCATGATCAGGATGGTGATCAGGAAGGTGTACTTGCGGCCGACGAGGTCGCCGAGCCGGCCGAAGAACAGCGCGCCGAAGGGGCGCACGAGGAAGCCCGCGGCGAAGGCCAGCAGCGCGAAGACGTTGCGGGTGGTCGGGTCAAACGCCGAGAAGAACTGGGCGCCGATCATCACGGCCAGAGCGCCATAGAGGTAGAAGTCGTACCACTCGAAGACGGTGCCCAGCGACGAGGCCAGGATGACCTTCTTTTCTTCCCGTGTCATCGGTCTTGCGTGATCGCCGGCGGCCGGTGCTGTTGCCATGCTCATTGCAAACTCCTCCTTGATTCCCCTGACCACGCGGACGCCAACGGGCACGGCAATGCCGTGCGGACCGCGCAGATGCGCGGCGCCGTTCGCAGATCCCTGCGGCCGTGTGTGGCGGCGGGCGCCTTGCGGAGCCCGAAGTTTCCCCCGTGCACCTGTTGCGGTGCTCAGTTCGCTCATGCCCGGCGTTGCACGCCGGATCGCTGTTCCAGACAACTCCCACAGGAGCACCGGACGATGGCGCAACACTAGCCAGCGCAAGGCCGAGCGTCGATCCACCGAACTATTAAACCTTCGTCTACCGTAAAATTACCCGTGTCACGGATGGTGGCTGTCAGTTTCGTCGGTGACGTTCGGCGACAGGGTCCACACGGGGCGTGCGCCGGCGCACAGAGGGCCGCCGCCGGCGGGTGCAAGGTCTCCTCACACTGGCCGACGAACCGGCCGAACGGGACGCAGGACAGCGCCCGCCACCCGCAGGAGACCACCATGAGCCCCGCCTTCCGCAAGACGATGATCGCCGGCCTCGCCGCCCTGACGCTGGGAACCGCCGCGATCGCCACCGCGTCGTCGGCTTCCGCCGGCTACTACCACCGGCACCGCCACTACGGTGGCTACGCGGCGGCCGGCATCATCGGTGGCCTGGCCCTTGGCGCACTGGCCGCTTCGGCCGCCCGTCCGGCCTATGCGGGCGACTGCTACCGGGTCCGCCAGCGGGTGTGGGTCGACGGCTACGGCTATGGCTATCGCCGCGTCACGGTTTGCGAGTAGCGCCTGACCCGCGCCGCGCCGCCTCACCGGGCGCGGCCGGGGACAGGTATCCGGTCCGACACGGCGGTATGGGGCCGCCGGAGGCCGTCGGCCGGCCGCAGCGCCCGGGGGCTCGTTCCCCGGGCGCTGTTGCGTTCCGTCACACCATGACGGCTTCGCCACATGGTTAACCAATGGTAAACTTTCGCTTCCGTCTGTCTCGACGGGTGTGCGTTGCGGGAGTGGGTCATGGGTCGCGTCTGCGTGAAGGCATGCGTCCGGGCCGGGGCTGTGGCCTCCGTCCTCGTGGTTTCGGGATTGCTGGGGGCGATGCCCGCCGCGGCAGGGGCTCCGGGTGGCGGCGGATTCGCCCGCGGTGGCTTCGCTGCGGGACACGGCCGGGTTGGACCTGCGGCGTTCGCGCCGAAACCGGGGCGTCCCGGCGGCGTTGTCCATCGCCCATACCGCCCGGGCGCCGTGGTCTCGCAGCCAAGGGACCCGGGACTTGTGCCCCAGTCGCCGGTCCGCCTCCATGCCGGGCATCCCGGCCGGCGTGACCGCCATGACCGCAAGGTCTATGGTTATGGCTATGGCTACGGCGCCGGACCGGGCGTCCTGCCCTATGGCGACTGTGGGTGGCACTGCGGACAGGCGCTGCCAGCCGTGATTGCGGCGCCAGTTGCCGTGCCGGTGGCGCGCCTGCCGACGATTGCCGACCTGCCGGTCGGCGGCACCTACCGGGAACCTCCGGGTGCGCCGACGCTGTATGTCATCAACGACGAGAGCCGCGGCCGGTCCGTCCGCAGCGGCGGCGCCCAGATCGTCGAGGTCGGCAAGCCGAAGCCGGCCGGGTTCGGCGATGCCGAGACCGGCCCGCTGCCGAACGGCCCGCGGATTATTGAACTGACGGCGCGCTGAGGGCGCGGCCGATCGCGTAGAGCGCCACCGCGGCGGCGTTCGAGACGTTGAGGCTCTTGACGGCGCCCGGCACGTCGAGCCGGGCGAGCACGTCGCAGCGCTCGCGGGTCAGGCGGCGCAGGCCCTTGCCCTCGGCGCCGAGCACCAGCGCCACCGGCGCGGAGGCGACCGCGGTCTCCAGCGGCATGTCGCCGTCGGAATCCAGGCCGACCCGCCAGAAGCCGCGCTCGCCGAGCAGGGTCAGCGCCTGGGCGAGGTTGCCCACGGCGATGATCGGCACGTGCTCGAGACCGCCCGATGAGGTCTTGGCGAGCACGCCTGTGAACTCCGGGCTGTGGCGTTCCGTCACCACCAGCGCACGCACGCCAAAGGCAGCGGCGCTGCGCAGGATCGCGCCGACATTGTGCGGATCGGTGACCTGGTCGAGCACCAGGATCAGGCCCTCTGCCGGCAGGTCATGGATGTCGGGCGCCACAAGAGGCTCGACCTCGGCGGCGACGCCCTGGTGCACCACCTCGGCGCCGAGCAGGCGGTCGAGCGCCTCGGCGCGGACAGCCATCGGTTGCGGCAGCGCGCCGGGCGCCATCTCCGACAGGCGGTGGGCGGCATTCGACGTGGCGAACACCCGGTGCACCTTGCGGCGCGGATTGGCCATCGCCGCCGCCACCGTGTGGAAGCCGTACAGCACCTGCCGCCCGTGCAGGATCGTCAGGGCTTCGGTTTCGCCAGCGGTCGTCCGGTCCTGCGCCGGTCCGGCCTCGGCCCGCGCCACACGACGCGGACGCGCGGCTCCGCCCTCGGGCGGCTTCGGGCGCCGCCTGTCCGCCTCTTCCGGGCGCCAGCCGCGTGGCTGGCCGGGCTTGTCGCGTCCGCTCTTCTTGACCATGGGAACCCTCTGCGCCGGGTGTCGCACGGGCGGGGGAGGCGGCGCAAGGCGCGGCACCGGCGCGCGGATTTCGAGTTGACACCGGCGGGACGCCTCCCCATAAGACGGCGCTCGACGCGCCGCCGGCCCTTCCGGCGGCGTTTCGATGGGGGAATGTCCCGAGCGGCAAAGGGGGCGGACTGTAAATCCGCTGGCTAAGCCTTCGTAGGTTCGAGTCCTACTTCCCCCACCACCTCTTCCACCCGCGGGCTTTGCGCATCGCCCGGCGCGGATTGCGCCAAACGCCAGGCAATCTGCGGCAGCCGGTCGGCGCCGAAGAATGGCTCGCCATCCAGGATCACGAAGGGCGACCCGAACACGCCAGCGGTGACCGCGTCGGCCACCGCGGCGGCCAGCCGCTCGCGGCCCGCCGGGCCCTCGATGGCGTCGACAGCCACAGCCCGGTCGATGCCGTGCCGCGCCGCGATGGCAATGAGCGTCTCGGGTTCGGACAGCGGCCTGTTGTCGACCATCTGGGCGGCGAACAGGGCGTCGATCAGCGGCTCGGCAAGGTCCGGTCGCGCAGCCGACAGCGCGTGGTAGAACCGCGCCGCGGCGTGCGACGACATCGGTATCTGCGGGGTGCCGAAGGGCACGCCGTGGAACGGGGCCGAGCGGCGCATGTCGTTGACCAGATAGGCCCATTTCACCGGCGAGTCGGCGACCGGGACAATCGCCTGCTGCTTTAGCACCGCCCAC
>JBMOJG010000089.1:0-8401 GCA_049316925.1 Alsobacter sp.
ACCGGCCCCACGACCGTGCAGCCGGAGAGTATGGCCAGCAGAAGAAGCGTCCCAACCCGCCTCATCGGTCCGCCGACCCGGTTCCGTCGGTAGGCCGCAACTGCACCGGCGGCAGCGGCAGCGGATCGTCGCTGTCCGGTGTCAGGGCCAGGCGCTCGCGGATGGCGTTCATATCGTTGCGCAGGTCGTTCAATCCGTCGATCTCCAGCTTCGCTGGCCCCGCCGGGACGACGACCTTGGCGTCGCGGAGCTGCCTGACCACCACGAACGAGATGTCGCTGGAAATTCGCGCCACCGTCTCGATCTCGGGCACGAACGCGATCAGGTCGAAGATCAGATTGGTGTCGGTGATACTTTTCAGCAGAACCCTGGGAGCCGGGTCCTCGAGCACGTCGGGATGCTCGATCGCCGCGTCGCGCAGGATCCGGGCCACAAGGTCGGGATCGGCATCGCGCGGCACCGGGACGGTGATCAGCACCCGGCCGGTGCGGTCGCCATGGACCCAGTTCTTGACGGTGCCCGACACCAGCGTCGAGTTCGGCACGATGAGCGTGCCACGGTCGAACGTGTCGATCTCGGTCGCCCGGACATTGATTCGACGGACATGACCCTGGTCGGCGCCCACCACCACCCAGTCCCCGACCCTGATGCCGCGCTCCGCCAGCAGGATGAGACCGGACACGAAATTGTTGACGATGGACTGCAGGCCAAAGCCGATGCCGACCGACAGCGCACCGGCAACGATGGTCAGCTTGTCGAGGCTCAGCCCGAGGAAGGAGACGGCAATAGCGCTGGCGAGCACCACGCCCGCATAGCCAATCCCGGTGCTGATGGAGTTTTTCAGTCCTGCATCGAGTCCCGTATGCGGGAAGTATCGCGCCTGCAGCCAGCGCTGCAGCGCCCGTGTCCCGACAATGCCGCCGATGAACAGGACGATGGCCATCAGGACGTTGGAGGGTGAGACCGTCACCCCTCCGAGTGTGAACCCAAAGAACGCCACCCTGACCGACGCCATGACGTCGCCGGTCTCTACGCCCCACGGCGCGAGTAGGAGGAGGATGCCGAATGCGATCAGCAGCAGCCTTCCCAGACCACCGACCAAGACGCCGAACTGCTCCAGCGACCGGCGTGACAAGCCCACGGTCGCGTGGAATGTTTTCGACGCCCGTCCGTTGGCGGAAAACAGCTGGCTGGACCCTTCGTCCGTCAGCGTCAGCAGCAGGCTCAGCGTCGGGATGACCAGTGCGGCCCAGACGATCTGCTCGGCCAGGAACCAGGCAAAGGCGAGGTAGCCCAGCAGCACCGCCGCCACGATGGCGGCGACGAAGGCCCACCCCACCAGACGCAACAGTCCCGTGTAGTCGGGCGACGTGCCGACATGCGGCCCGAACGCTTCCTCGTCCTCCGGGTCGACCTTGCGGATCAGTTGCAGTGTCCGTGCTAGGGCGAGTGCGATCAGGAGAGCGACGACCGCATTGGTCATGGCCGTCAGCTTCAGTCCGGCCGCAATCGTCTGATAGAAGCTCTCCAGCACCCGCCGCAGCACGACCAGGAAGGCAATCAGGGTGTCGACCCGCATCAGCTGGGCGGCACGCTCGTCGGAGATGTCGAGCAATCGCCAGTTGCGCCGGTCAGGCGCCAGCATCCCGTCGGCAAGGCTGCGGACCACCGCGATGAACGCCGCGCCGCCAAGCATTGTGGCAAACACCGGCAGAAGCCGCGGCGGCAGCAGGTCGAGCGACTGCACGATCTGGAAGATCAGGAAGGCGGCCAGCATCGGTCCGGCGGATCCCAGAATGGTGATCATCGCCGCCGCCATCGCCTTGTCGAGCCGCGATGGCTGGCCGGCAAGGCGGTCGCGCTTGGCGAAGGTCAGGGCGAAGCGCCGGACGGGAACAATCAGCAAGACCGCGAGCAGGAGGGCACCGAGCACCGCAAAGGCGGCCTTGGGATTGAGCCGGGTCCCTGCCCGCTCCACCGCATCACTGCCGACCTGTACCGCAGCCCTGAAATCATGCGGGATCGACCCCAGGACCTCCGCCCACAGGCGAGGCGCCAGGATGCTGTCAGAACTTTCGAACAGGCGCCGGGCGAACAGATCGCGGCGCATGCCGGTGATCTGGGTGTCGATCTGATCGGCCTGAACGACCAGGGCCCGGCCGATCCGGGTCGTTTCATCGATCTCGGTCAGCGCCGCCTGACGCTCCTCGCGCTCGCGGGCGACATCCGTGCTCTCAGGCGGAGACTTTTCATCGGGCTTGGGCCCGAGCTCTTTCAGCCGCGACCGGATTGCGTCGCCGCGCGGTGCAATGTCTGCGATCGTCACGCGAGCGGAGTCTGCCAGGGGAACGACGAGCGCGCGCAGCGCGAGAAGGGCGTCGTCCGATTTGCCTCGGCGCTCGAGGCCAGCCTCGAGCTGGTCAAGCTGGATCCGCATACTCTCAAGCTTGGCGCGGGCGGCAACGGCCGGAGACTGGACTGTCGTGCTCGATGGGACCGTCGCGGCGGCGGGCTGGTCCGGCGGCTGCTGGCCGACGGACGGAGAGGCCGCCACGAGGCCGCCAGCGACCAGAACGGTCCGCAGGGCCCGCATTGCGATCCGCGGGAGTTGCATGTCGGTCCTTTCGTCGCGTCGGGCGTCCGGGCCCGGAATCAGGTCACGCGACAGAAAGCCCACACGGGTCAGTCCCGCAAGGCCGAAAATCCCGGTCAGCCTTGGGCGACTTTTGCTGCCTTGGCGCGCGCCACGCCTTCGAGGATCAGGGCCTTGGCCTCGGCGGCATCGCCCCAGCGCACGACCTTGACCCATTTGCTGGTCTCAAGGTCCTTGTAGTGCTCGAAGAAATGCTTGATCTGGTCGATCGTGATCTGCGGCAGATCGGTGTAGTTCTCGACCTTCTCGTAGCGGCGGGTCAGCTTGGTGGCGGGGACGGCCACGATCTTTTCGTCGCCGCCGGCCTCGTCTTCCATGAACAGCACGCCGACCGGCCGGACCGCCATCACGGCGCCCGGCACGATGGCGCGGGTGTTGGCCACGATCACGTCGCAGGGGTCGCCATCATCCGACAGCGTATGGGGAATGAACCCATAGTTCCCGGGATAGCGCATCGACGTGTAGAGGAAGCGGTCGACAACGAGGGCACCGGAGGCCTTGTCCATCTCGTACTTGATCGGCTCGCCGCCAATCGGAACCTCGATGATGCAGTTGACCTCGTCGGGGACGTTCTTGCCGGTCGGCACGGCATCGATCCGCATGATACCCTCACTTTTGAGCGCCACGGTGCGCGTGGGCCTCTTTAGGCAAGCACGCCCGGGGCCGCAAGAAAGACTTTCCGCGGAGATCAGGCCCAGCCGAAGGCAAAACGCTGGCGCAACGCGCCGTCGAACCGCTCTTCCATCTCGCGCACCTTGATGCCGCCGAGGTGGCGGTAGAAGCCACACGCCCGATCGTTGTCAGCAAGTGCCCAGACGATCAGCCCCTCAAGCCGGCTGGCGACGAGGTCGCGGCGCGCTGCGTCGAACAGTCGACGCCCGAAGCCGACACCCTGGTACTCCGGCGCCAGATAGAGCTCAAAGATCTCGCCGCGGTAGGGTGACGCTGCAAGGCGATTGTGCCCATAGCTGACATAGCCGCGCACGGCGTCGTCGAAGTCGAGCACAGCGATGCGGCTGCCCCGGTCGATGGCACGGCGCCACCAGCGTGGACCGCGCCGCTCCACCATCCGCTCAAGTTCGCGGCCCGGCACGATCCCCCGATAGGCTTCGCGCCAGGACGAATCATGCACGGCCGCAACCGCGGCAGCGTCGTTGGGTCTGGCGAGGCGGACAGAGATGGCGGCCTGGGTCACAAACCGAGTCTAGTGGCAGCGGGAGGCTGCCGTAAAGGCCCTGCGCCGTACGGATCCGGGCTGTGGAAGTGCCCCGGCATTGCCGCGCTGGCCCCCGGCTGGTATGGCGCAGCCTCACGCTGAAGGGTTGTCCCACCTTGCTGAACCGATCCCTGAAGCCCGAGGAGCGCTATGCCCGCCGGATGGCGCGTATCGCCCGTTGGGATCGCCCTCTCGAGTCAGGCTGGGATCGGGCCCGAGCCTGGATAAACATGCTGCTCGTCGACCACGGCGTGTTCCGGCTCGCTTACCTCAACCTTCACCGCGTCACGCCGCAGTTCTGGCGATCGGCCCAGCCGGCTCCGGGCGATATCGGGCGGCTGGCGGCGGAGGGCCTGCGGACAGTCGTCAACCTACGCGGCGGCCGCGAGCATGGCTCCTGGCCGCTGGAGCGTGAGGCCTGCGCGACCCACGGCATTGCGCTCGTCGATTTTGTCGTGCGGTCACGGGGCGCGCCCGAACGCGACACGGTGTTGGCCGCGGCCGAGTTGTTCGCCGGGCTGACCTATCCGGCCCTCGTTCACTGCAAGTCGGGCGCAGACCGGGCCGGCTTCATGGCAGCGCTGTTCCTGCTGATCCATGAAAATCGGCCGCTCGACGAGGCGCTGGCCCAGCTTGATCTGCGCTATGGCCATTTCCGCTTCGCCAAGACCGGGATTCTGGATGCGTTCTTCGAATGCTACCGGGCCGAAGGCGAGGCGAGGGGCCTGACCTTCCTCGACTGGGTGCGCACCGTTTACGACCCCGACGCGCTGGCGCGGGACTTCAAGCCGCATGCCTTTTCGGATTTCGTCGTCGACCGGTTACTCAGGCGCGAGTGAGGCCGAAGTCCGCCATGTCATCGCCGGCCTGCAGCCGGTGCAGCATGGCATAGATCCCGTTGCGAGCCAGCAGGACGTCATGGCTGCCGCTCTCGGCGATGGCCCCCTTGTCGAGCACGACGATGAGATCGGCGGACCGGATCGTCGACAGCCGGTGCGCGATCACCAGTGACGTCCGGCCGGCGGTCAGGCGCGACAGGGCTTCCTGGACAAGGCGCTCGGACTCGCTGTCGAGCGCGCTTGTTGCCTCGTCGAGCAGCAGGATCGGGGCGTCCTTGAGGATTGCCCGCGCCAGCGCCACGCGCTGCCGCTCGCCGCCCGACAGGCGCGAGCCGCGATCGCCGACGCGGGTCTCATAGCCCTGCGGCAGGGCGGCGATGAAATCATGCGCGGCCGCGGCCCGGGCAGCGTCCTCGATCGCTGCCTTTGGTGCGTCGGGCCGCCCGAACGCGATGTTGGCAGCGACCGTGTCGTCGAACAGGACTGCATCCTGGGTCACCACCGCCACCTGGGCGCGCAGGCTCTCCAGTGAAACCCCGCGCAGGTCCTGGCCGTCGATGGCCACGCGCCCTCCGGTCGGATCGTAGAGGCGAGGCACCAGCGACATCAGCGTCGACTTGCCCGATCCAGAGCGTCCGACCAGTGCCGTCATGGTGCCGCCCTTTACCTCCAGGGAGATGCTGCGCAGCGTGTCCTCGCCCGCCTGGTAGCGAAACCCGACGTTTTCAAACGTGATCGTGCCATCGGTTACGGCCAGGTTTCCTGCGTCGGGCTGGTCGACGACCGCGGGCTTTTCGTCCATGAGCGCAAACACGCGCTGCAGCGAGGCCACGGCCTCCTGCAGGATCGCATTGAGGTTGCCGAGCGTCCGGAACGACTGCGCGGCGAGAAGCAGCGCGGTGATGAATCCGGTGAAGTCGCCGATCGTGGTCTGGCCCTTGACGATCCGCCAGCCGATGAACACAAGCACCCCCGCCACCGCCAGCCCGCCGCCGATCTCGAGGATCGGATCCAGCCGTGCGCGCTGGTTGGCGGCCTTCATCTTCAGGCGACGGATCTGGTCGAACAGTCCTGCCGCTCGGCCCTTCAGATAGGTTTCCAGCCCGTAGACCTTGGCAACGCGCACGCTGCCGAGGCTTTCCGACACCATGCTGGCCATGGCGGCGGTCTGCTCCTGGGTCGACATCGCGGTGCGGCGCAGCTTCTTGCCGAGCCGGATGATCGACGGGATCACCACCGGCAGGACCACCAGTGCGATCAGGGTGACAACCCAGTCGATCCAGAACATCACCGCGACGACCGCGGCGGCAGTGGCGACATCTCGCAGGAACACGGTCGACAGGCGCGTCAGGGCCTCGCGGATGTAGGCGAAATCGGTGGTGAAGCGCTGCGTCAGGGCCGCCGGCGATTCCCGGCCGAGCTGGGCGACATCGGCGTCGATCAGGTGGCCGTAGAGCGCCGACTGCATGTCGGCTTCGATGCGCGTCACCACCCGGTTGGTGAGGATCGCCTGGCCCAGCATCGCGAAGCCCTTCACGGCCGTGACCAGGATGACGACGAACGGGATGAGCTGGACGACCCGCTTGTTCTGCGTGTCGAAGGCGTCGAACGCGGACTTGATCACCAGCGGGTACAAGCTGCTGGCGCCGGCCAGCAGCACCACCATCACCAGTACGAGCGCCAGGCTGGTCGCGTGCGGCCGCATCCAGTCCCGCCACAGCCGCTGCAGCAGCGGCCATGTGGATGCGTCCGCAAGGGCGAGGGGTGGTCGCTTTGCCATGGGCTCCGAAACCGGTCGCGGAATGGCGGAACCGGTCCGCCGCCAGACGACGGCGCGTTCTAGAGCATTTCGCCCGGCAGGGGAAACCGTGGCGGCAGGCCTCAGTTGGCGCCGTCGAGCAGGCGTCTGGCGATGACCTGGGCCTGGATCTCGGCGGCCCCCTCGAAAATGTTGAGGATGCGGGCGTCGCAGAGCACACGCGAGATCTCGTATTCGAGCGCGAACCCGTTGCCGCCGTGGATCTGCAGGGCGTTGTCGGCGGCCGCCCAGGCAATGCGCGCACCGAGCAGCTTCGCCATGCCGGCCTCGACGTCGCAACGCTTCTCGGCATCCTTGGCGCGTCCGGCGAAATAGGTGAGCTGCCGGGCGATGTTCACCTCGACGGCCATCATCGCCAGCTTGTCGGAGACGCGGGGGAACGCCACGAGGGGCTTGCCGAACTGGATCCGCTCCTCGGCGTAGCGCAGGCCGAGGTCGAGGGCGGACTGGGCCACGCCCACGGCGCGGGCCGCGGTCTGGATGCGCGCCGACTCGAAGGTCTGCATGAGCTGCTTGAAGCCCTGGCCCTCGACGCCGCCGAGCAGGTTTGCGGCCGGGACCGCGAAGCCGTCGAAGGCGAGTTCGTACTCCTTCATGCCGCGGTAGCCGAGCACCTCGATCTCGCCGCCGGTGAGGCCAGCCATAGGGAACGGGTCGGCATCGCTGCCGCGGGGCTTCTCGCCCAGCAGGATCGACAGGCCCTTGTAGCCCGGCTCGTCCGGATTGGTGCGCACCAGCATGGTCATGACGTCGGCGCGCACCGGATGGGTGATCCAGGTCTTGTTGCCGGTGACCCGGTAAATGTCGCCGTCGCGCACGGCGCGGGTCTTCAGCGAGGCGAGGTCAGAGCCGGTGTTCGGCTCGGTGAACACCGCCGTCGGCAGCACCTCGCCAGACGCGATGCGGGGCAGCCAGTGCGCCTTCTGTTCCTCCGTGCCGCCGCCCAGGATCAGCTCGGCGGCAATCTCCGAGCGGGTGCCGAGCGAGCCCACCCCGATATAGGCGCGCGACAGCTCTTCGGAGACGACGCACATCGAGACCTTGCCCAGGCAGAGGCCGCCGAACTCTTCCGGCAAAGTGAGGCCAAAGACGCCAAGCTCGGCAAGTTTGTCGATCACCTCCAAAGGGATGTAATCGTTCTGCAGATGCCACTGGTGGGCATGGGGCAGTACCTCGGCCTCGGCAAAGCGCCGCATCTCGGCCCGGATCGCCTCGAGCGTCTCATCAAGGCCGGCATCGCCCATGGTGGCGGCGCCCTGGGCCTGCCGGATCAGCGAAACCAGGCGGGCGCGGTTGGCCGGCGTATTGCCGGTGGCGATCAGGCTGTCGATCGCCGCGGTGCGGCGCACGGCAATCGTGGAAGGCGCCAATCCGAGGGCGGGCAGGCGGACCAGTTCGCCCTGGCTCATCGGAATGCCGCCGAACACCTGTGCGAGATATTCGCCGACGCCGATCGCGACCAGGAGCTCCTCGGTCTCGCCGAACCGGCCTTCGGTCTGCAACCGGCGTCCGTAGGAGGCGAGTTCGCGGACGGCCTCCACATAGGTTGCCAGCCAGGCGAGGCCGTGGCAGGCATGCTGCTCCTGTTCGAGCAAAGCGGCCGAAAGCTTGCCATCAGCAAGAACCTTGGTGCGGACCGTTGCGGTCGCCTCGGCGAGCAGGGCGTCGAGCGACGGTACGACGGCCTCGACCGTGGTAACCAGGTCAACATCGGCGGCGAGCGCGGCGAGGCGGGTCATGGGCAAGCTCCGGGCGGGGGGGACAGCGGGCTGACGCCCGCGATCGCCTTTGCAGTGCAGCATAAAGCAGTACGGACCTGCTTCAATGCCCCAAAAGGGCGATGTTCAGCCGCGGCGTGTAGCCAGCGCCACGCC
>JBMOJG010000090.1:0-8379 GCA_049316925.1 Alsobacter sp.
CCACGAGCACCGCCCGCTGCGACGCCTCCCGGCCAATGGCGATGCTCGCGACCGTGAGGCCGGCGACAGCCAGGCAGCAGCCCGCGAGGGCCGCAGCCCGTCCCCTTCCCCGGCGCGATCGCCCCGTGGCCATCGCCTCAGCGCGTCACGACAAGGCGCTGGCCGGCGCTCGCCCCATAGACGCCAGCCTGGTACATCAGCTCGGCCTCACCCGGCGGCTGCGTGAATTGCCCCGCCACCTGCGCCCGCGTGCGGAACACGAAGCGGTAGGTGCCCTTCGGCAGCCGGTCATAGGCGTAGAGCACGTAGTCGTCCTGGAACGACACCCAGCTCGGCGCCAGCGTCGGCCCGCCCGAGGGCTGGGCCTCGGCCGGAGCCGTGGCCAGCGCCGGGTTCAGCGGTTCCATGCCGGCAGCGATTGGCAGGCGGATCGCCACATGGGTGCGATCCTCCGGCACCACCACCTCGGCGATTTCCTCGACAACGTCGCCCACGGTCAGCCGCAGCGCCTGCTCGGCGTCCGGCACCAGCCGCTCTTGCGGCGCCGTGCCCGCCGGCACCCGTGAGAGGGTGCGGGTGACCACGAAGCCCTGCGCCACCGGCGCGGCCCGCCAACCCGGCTCCTGCGGCTGCCAGCGGCTGTCGACGAGCGCCACCACGGCGGTGCGACCGCCATTGTCGAGCACCAGCGAGGCCGGCGTGGTGGCGACACGGCGGCCGACCGGATTGGCCGAGGCCAGCGTCACCGTCTCCTTGCCGTCCGGCCGGGTGAAGCCGACCGGGATCGCGGCGGCCGGCCGGCGCCAGCTGGCCGCCAGCGCGCGGATCGCCGCCGCATTGGCGTTGGTCGAGCCCCAGCCCGATCCCTCGCCGAGCCGCATCAGCCCCTCGCGCAGCACCGGCAGCCGGGCATCGTCGGGCGAGGCGATCGCCACCGCCCGCGCGATCTCCGAGACGGTGCGGACCTCCGAGGGCAGGATCAGCGGGTTGGCCCGCTCACCCGCAATGCCGGCATAGACCGGTCGGCCATTGCGCTGGAGGATGCTGACCCGGCTCCACAGCGCGTCGACCATACCGCCGACCATGCGGCGGTCCTCGCCCGCGGTCTTGGCCGCAGCGGCCGTGGCCTGCGCCAGGCTGAGCGTCGACAGCGCGTCGGAGCGGCGGCCGAGTTCGGCCACATAGGCGTCATCCAGCGCCCCGCCCTCGCCCAACGCCGTCAGCGCCTCCACCCGCTCGCGCAGCGCTTCGCCGCCAACGAAGCGCGGGAAATCGGAGCGCAGCGCCTGCTTGAGGATCTTGCCGAGACGCTCCTTCAGCGCCGGGTCCACCGTCTCGCCGGCCTTGTCCGCCGCCGCGATGAAGGTGTAGGCCCATGCGGTGAGCGACACGGTGCCCTTGCCGCGCGGCCAGAACGCCACGAGGCCGTCGTCGTCGATCGCCTGCTCGATCGCCCGCACCGTCGCCCGCACGTCCGACGAGATGCGCCCGTCGAGGCCGGCGGCCTGCAGGATAGGGGTGAACGGCTTCATCGCCAGCGTCGCCGAGGACAGGGCGATGCGCTGCTCGGTGCAGCCGAACGGATACTCCGCCAGGTAGTTCAACCCGGCGACGAGCCGCACCACCGACGGATCGGCCGCCACGGTGACGGCACGCGACCACGAGCCGGCCCGCACCGGCTCGGTGGGAGCTGCCAGCGTCAGCGAGGCGCCGGGCGCGATGTCGGCGATCTCCTGCCGGCGCAGCGCAGGCCGGTCCGGCCGGATCGGCAGGTCGATCTGCAGTGCATCGCCGGACTTGTCGGCATCGCGCTGCAGCACGAAGCGCAGCCGCGCCTTGTCCTGCCCGGGCCGCATTTCACCGGCGGTAACCTGGAAGTCGACGCGCGCCGGCCGGTTCTGCTGCCACGCCAGGGCCTGCTCGCGCGCGCCCTCGACAGTGACGCCCTCGGCACTCAGCGCCACCCGTCCGGTGCCGCCCGGCCCCTCGATGATGCGGCCGATCAGGCCGGCCTCGAAGCGGTCGCCCGGCCGCACGAAGCGCGGCAGCGCCGGCTGCGCCACGACCTCCTGGCGGATCAGCATCTCGCCGGTGGCGAAACCGAAGCGGTCCGGCCCGCTGATCGCCTTGGCGCGCAGCTTGAAGACGGTGAGCGAGTCCGGCAGCTTCACCTTGATCTTCGCGACGCCGTCGGCGCCCACCGGCACGCGCGGCAGGTAGATCGGCACCGGCGTGAAGTTCTTGCGCACCGAGATGTTCTCGACGCCCCAGTCGTCGGTCGCCTCGTCGCCGCCCGGCACCTCCTCGAGCGGAATGATGCCGAACGCCATGTTGCGCGTGTCGCGCGCCGCCATCGTCGTCGGCCTCGCCACCACGAAGGACGGCAGCGGATCGAGCGGCCGCTCGCGGGCGAGCGACAACACCGCCTGGTCGACCATCCAGAACGTCGCCTCGCCGGCCACCGGCTTGCCGGTGTCGTCGGCGAGCCGCAGCGTCACCTCGACCTCCTGGCCGGGCCGCGCCTTCTGCGGCGCATCCAGAGACGCCACCACGATGTGCTTCACCGGCGTCACGGTCAGCCATTTGGTCGCCGCGACCGTCACGGGCTTTCCCTGGTCAAACGGTGCCGTCGGGCCGGGCTCGCCGGGCAGGCGCCCGCGCATCACCAGGACATGCACGGCAAGGCGCGGCATCTGCGGCTTGCGCACCGTCACGGCGAGGCGGCCGAAGCCGTTGGCGATGTCGACCCACTCCATGCCGAAGCGTCCGTCCGGCTCCTCGATGATGGCGAGCGCGCGCGCCGTCTGGAACGGGCTCTGGATCACCAGCGTGGCGGTCTCGCCGGGCGCATAGGCGTCCTTCTCGGTGGTGACCGTCACGGTCTGGGCGGGGGCCCGCGACCAGGTCACCGGCGTGTCGCCGCCCATGAACAGGTCGACGCTGACGCGCTGGCGCCGGCCGACGCGGTCGGCCGCCTCGACCTCGACCATGTAGACGCCGGCATCGCGGGCCGCGAAGGTCAGGGAGGTGGCGTCCTTGCCGCTGGTGATCTTCTCCTCCGCCACCGTCTCGTCGACGACCTGGGTGACGTATTTCGCCGCGCCCTGGCTGTAGTCGCTGGCCTGCAGCACCGAGATCCAGTTGCGCTTGATCAGCCGTGCGGTGAGTGCCAGCCCCTCGCGCGGCTGTCCGGCGCCGTCGACGGCGATGATCTCCGGCGCGATCGACCCGGCCTGCTGCAGGTAGCGCGGCACCTTCACGCCGAGCACGAAGGGCGGCAGCGCCGTCACATTGGCGGTTGCCCGCACCTGGATGTCGTCGTCGGCCGTCACCGTCGCCTCGATGGCGTAGCGGCGCGGCTGCGCCGTCGGCTCGATCGTCGGATCGAGCGTCAGCCGGGCCGAGCCGCCCGCATCGGTCTTGGCCTCGCGCTCGAGCACCGGCGTCGAGCGGAACTTGGCCTCGCCGGAGAAGCGCTGGTCCGACGAGAACAGGAACCCGTCCCGGCCCGGCGGCGTCCAGGCCTGCGGGAACTGGGTGACCCGCCACTTGATCGGGCGCTCGGCGACAAGCCCGCCAGCGAAATAGCGCGCCACGAGATCGACCGAGAACTCGCCATCCAGCGGCACGGTCTGCGGCGCGTTGAGCACGGCCTCGAAGGTCGGCAGCCGGTAGGCCTCCTTCTTGAACGGCGCCTCGCCGCAGCGCGTGGTCTCGACGGCGTCGGCCTCGCCCGCTTCGGACTCCTCGCCCTCGGCCTTCTTCGGCTTCGGGCCGTCGGGCTCGAACCGGATGTTGTAGTCGCCGGTCGCCGTCGTCTGGACGTCGAAGCGGTGATAGATCCCGCCGACTTCGTCCGGCGTCACGGCGATGCGCCATTCCTGGTCGCTCGGCCCGGTGATCACCAGCGTGCCCTTGCCGCGGCTGTAGCTCAGCGCGCCGCCCTTCCAGAGGCGGACCATGCCCTTGATGTGGACCGGCTCCTCAGGCCGGTAGATCGGCCGCTCGGTGAACAGATGGCAGAGGAGCTTGTCCTCCTCGGCGCGCGCGGCCTTCGGGTCGACCGTCCAGCCGAGCCAGGTCTCCTCCGGCTTGGTCCAGTTCTCCTGCGCATATTGCGAGGGACCGCGATCGGGCTCGAGCACCAGCGTGTCAGTGCCCTTGACGACGACGATGCGCCGCAGCTCGGCCTCGGCACGGGTCGCCAGCAGCCAGTTGAAGCCGCCGTCCGGCGTCGTCGTGCCGCGCGCCAGCGTCACATAGCCGTCGCCCTTGACACCTTCGAGGCGGATCTCCGCGCCCTCCACGGGACGCGCCGTCGCCAGTGAGGTGACAACGAAACGCACCCGCTCCGTCTCCTCGACGGCAGTCAACGACAAATCCGTCACCTGCAGCCGCACCCAGCGCCGCTGGCTCTCGTCGACGGCCCGCAGCCCGACCAGATAGGTCCCGGCCTGCCCGGCACCGGCGATGCGGGCCAGCAGCGACTTCAGGTCCAGGCCGAACTTGGCGTCGGCACCGCCGCGCTGCAGCGGCAACTCGAGAAGTTCGGAGACGGCCGGCGAGCCCATCGCCTTGACGCGCGCCGCCATGGCGTCGCCGGCGATCTCGTCCTTGCCGGTCCAGCGCTTCGGCTCGTTGCCGGGAAGCACGGGAGCCTCGTCGTCCTCGGTCGTCAGCCCGTCCGCCGGGAAGGCCTGGAAGTCGCGCGACAGCGGATCGATGGCATGGATGCGGATGTCGGCCTTGGCATAGCCGCGGCCGCGCAGCGGCACCATCTGCGGCCCGAGCCGCTCGACGATGCCCTGGCTGGCGTCCCAGCGCAGCGACGGCTTGTCGGGCGCAAACGCGAAGCGCTGTTCGAAGACCTCGCCGACCAGCGGCCGGCTGCGCGAATCCTTGATGCTGCCAGGGACGACACGCAACGTGTAGACCGTGTCGGCGAGGAACTTGCCGGCGATCCGCAGCCGCTGCCCGTCCCGCTCCACCGCCAGGTCGTCGACCGCCGGGCTGATGCGCAGCGCCTCACGCGCCCTGATGATGTCGAGGGTCTCCGGCTCGCCGGAAAACGCCAGCACGAGCGTGCGCCGCACCGACGGCGCGGGTGCGCCGTCATCGGCCGAGAAAAATTCTGGCGCACAGCGCAGGACGCCGTCCGCGACGCTGCGGTCCAGCTTGCGACCGCAGGTCGTGTCGGTGATGGCGAACGGAACCGCGCTGCGCAGCCGCAGCTCGTAATGCGGCTCGTCGAGCCCGGGCGTGTCGGAGAGCTTCAGCCGCAGGATGGCCATGCGGCCGTCCGGCACTGGCTGGCGCAGCACCACCAGATAGGTCTGCGCATCGCTGCGGGCGGCGCGCTCCAACGGCTTGATGGTGAAGTCCTGTGCGGTCAGTGTCTGGCCCTGGCCGGCGACGATGCCCGGCTGCGGCCGGATCTCGATGCTGAGCAGGCGCGCCAGGACCGCCGTATCGACCGGCTCGGAGAAGGTCAGGCCGATCTGGTCCAGCCCCGCAATGCCGTCGGCCTTGTCGGTCGGCGAGCTCCCCGTCGGCATCGGCAGCAGCGGCACCAGCGCGGTCTCGGCCCCCCGCGCCTTGACCCGCACGGTCTGCAGCGGCGTCCACGGATCGGCCGGGCGGAACTGCAGCGTGCGCGCGTCGAGCCACTGCCAGGCGCCCGCCTGCGGCGGCTGCAGCGTCACCACGCGGTCGGGCGCGTCCTCGGGACCACCGCCGGCCGGACCGGTGTCGCGGTCGAAGAACAGCGTGATCGGGTCCCACCGGCGCAGGAAGAGCTCGGGCACCATGCGGGCGCCGTCGGCGCGCTTCAGCACGTCGAACGTTACGGATGCCGGGGTGGGCGCCGGCTGCGCGCCGGCAGGCGAAGTTCCGGCCACCACCAGAGCGGCGAAAGCAATCGGCGCCAGCCAGCGCCGGGTGAGGACCCGAAAGGGTGTCGCGGTCATGGCGGTCACCGGGGCTTGGCGGGCGCGAGGCCCACGAGGTCGAGATAGGACTGGGCGACGTCGGCGGGCGGGCCGGCGGGTGGCGGCGTCAGGCCGAGCACCGCCGGCCGCAGCGTCGTGGTGGTGCCGTCCGGCGGTACGCGGGCCTCCAGCAGGTACCTCCCGGGCGCGAGGTCGTGCAGCTGGGCCACCCCGGTGCCAAGGCTGTGCCCGTCGGCATCGAGCAGGCGCACAGAGACCTGGTCGGGCTCGGCCCGGATGCCGGCACCGACCGGCCCCTTGCGGGTCACCGTGAAGCCGAACAGCGCCGATCCGCCGGGCGCCACCACAACCGGTGCCCCGATCCCGTCGGCCAGCGTGGTCACCGGCTCGGCGGTCAGTTCCAGCGTGCCTGAGAGCGGCCCGTCATTGGGGGACAGCAGCGCCAGCTCGGAGGCACCAGCGGGCAGGTAGCGGTGGAAGGCTGCGCCGGCGGGGAAGAGGTCGGGGGTCTCCGCCACGCCGCCCCGCACCAGGCCAGCGATCACCGGCCCGGTCGTGCGGGCGCTGAGCAGCACCGGCGTTTCCGGCGCCAGCGCCAGCCGCATCGCTGAACCATCGAGCCGACGTGTCGCCGGCAGCGCGGTCGAGACCGGTGTCGCGGCCGGCCAGGGCGAAGTGCCGGACCGCTCCAGCCAGAGCGCCACGAGGCCGGCCGGATGGCTCACCGTCACCAGACCGGCACCGCTCAGTGTCAGCGCCCGGCCCTGGGCGACACGGCCGCCCTTGCCGGCGAACACGGCGTTGGCCCCGGCGACGATCAACCGGTCGCCCGGCTGGCCGTCGACCGCCAGGGTGAAGGACCCGGCGGCGCCGAAGAAGCGCTTCACCGCAGCCCCGGCCGCCAGCGTCCGGCCACCCTCCGAGGGCGCCAGCGAAAGACGCGCTGGCAGCGGTGCAGCCGACGGGTTGGCGAGCAGCACCTCGGTCCAGTCGCCCTCCAGGCTGCGGGTGACGGGCTGCGACCCGGTCCACACCGTGATGCCGCCCGCATTGCGCCAGCCTGCCACCGCGGCCGCGCCGGCGGGCAGGTCGACCGCAAGCCGCTTGGCCCCGGCCGGCAGCCGCACCGGCACCGCCGTCTTTGGCGGCAGCACAATGGCCAGCGTGCCATCAGCCGTTTGCTGGGTGGCAAGCGCCAGCGACATCGCCTCGATCCGCACGCGCAGCGCCTCGTCGTCGGCGGCGTTCCAGCTACGCACCGGTGCATCGCCACCCAGCGCCAGCACGCTGCCGGTGCCGATCCCCATGCCGCCACCGGCATCGAGCCCCGGCTGGCCGAACGGCGTCTCGGCGCGCCAGAGCGTGACGCGGTCCGCCGCCACGGCCGCGGCCGGCAACCGGGCCGAGCCGCCGGCCGGCACAACCAGCGCCAGACCGTCGACCTGCGGCTGCGAAGGGGCCACCGCCAGCGCCCCGGGTGCGACGGCCCGCGATGCGATCCACACCCGATCCGACTGCGGCACCAGCAACGGTCCTGTCGGTGTGGCCAGCGCATCACCCTCGTCGCGCGAGCCCTCGAGCAGGTCCTGCAGGCGTCCGGTCCCCTCGCCGGTCATCGCCAGCAGCCCGGCCCCGGGTGCCGTCACGCGGGCGACGTGCAACGGTGTGCCGAGGCCCTCGATGGCAACCGGCGCAAAGCTGACCGGACCGGGCGACTGCGGCGCGGCGCGGACGATGCGCAGCGCCGCCATGGCGGGCGCCGCGCCACCGTCGACCGCCCACACGGCGGCACGGCGCGGCAGCGATTTCTGATTTCCCGCCGGGATGGCGACAACCGGCGCCAGCCCGCGGTCCTGCCCCAGGCTCCGCCAGGAGCCGGCAGCCTCGCGGATTTCCACCGACACGACGAGTTCGGCGGCAGCCCGGGCCGCGACGACCATCAGGCCGTCCTCGCCGGCTGCCGGCAGGGCGAGGCGGTGCACCTGCGGTCCCGCCACCGTGGCAGTGCCGGCCGGCGCCAGCGCGTCGTGATCGGCGACCTCGGGCAGCGTCAGGCGCAGCTCGACGGTTCCCTCCGGCAGCGGTCCGCCAGTCGCGGCAGCGTCCGCGACTTCGCCGTCACTTTCGCCTTCTCCCTCTCCGGCCCCCGCTTCACCCTGGCCTTCGCCCTCCGATTCGCCGGCGCCAGAGGCGGGCGTCTCCGCCGTCTCGACGGCGCTCAGCTCGAGTGTGTACTGCCCCGCCGGCAGCAGCCGCGACAGCGCGATGTTCCAGTCGCCGGTGCGGTCGTCGAGCCGCTCGATGACGCGGCCCTGGCCGTCGCGCAGGATGGCGCGCAGGTCGACATTGCCGAAGCTGGTCAGGTTCACCACACGGTCCTGCGCGATGGCAAACGGCACGGTGGCCGGCAGGCTGACGCGCCGCGGCGCGT
>JBMOJG010000091.1:0-8379 GCA_049316925.1 Alsobacter sp.
TCCCCATGCTGGTGTTCTCGCTGGCGGCGATCGGGCTCAACATCCTCACCGGCTATACCGGACTGATCTCGCTGGGCACCGGCGCCTTCATGGGAGTGGGCGCCTACGCCTGCTACAAACTCACGACCATTTTCCCGGGCGTGAACGTCATCGTCTGGATTGTCGCGTCGGGCCTGGTCTCGGCGGCGATCGGCGTACTGTTCGGCCTGCCGAGCCTGCGCATCAAGGGGTTCTACCTGGCAGTGGCGACACTCGCCGCGCAGTTCTTCCTGCAGTGGTGCTTCGTCCGCATACCGTGGCTTTACAACTACAACGCCTCGGGCGCGATCGAGGTGCCGCAGCGCACCCTTTTCGGCATCCCCATCACCGGCGCTAACGCGACCGTCGAGACCCGCTACTGGGTCCTGCTGACGCTGGTCGTGGTGCTGACGTGGTTTGCATCGAACCTCGTGCATGGCCGCATCGGCCGGTCCTGGATGGCGGTGCGCGACATGGACATCGCCGCCGAGCTGATGGGCATCAAGCTGCTGCAGACCAAGCTTCTGGCCTTCGCGGTGTCGTCTTTCTACGCCGGCGTCGCCGGGGCCTGCATGATGTTCCTGTGGTACGGCGGCGGCGAGGCCAACGACGCTTTCAACATCAACCAGAGCTTCACGATCCTGTTCATGGTCATCATCGGCGGGCTCGGCAGCCTGATCGGCTCGTTCTTCGGCGCCGCCTTCATCTCGATGCTGCCGACCATCCTGAAGTTCGGCCTGCCCGCCATGGGAATCCCGCTGTCGGGTGCCACCGCCGAGCACCTCACCTTCCTGACGGTGGGGACGCTGATCATCGTCTTCCTGATCGCCGAGCCGCATGGCCTCGCCAGGCTGTGGCAGATCGGGAAGCAGAAGCTTCGCCTGTGGCCCTTCCCCTACTAGGGGCCGCGGCGGTTCCGGATCAACCGGAGGACGACCCGGCGGCGGAGGTCCGCAGCCGGCCCAAAAAAGGGAGGACGAAAATGTCGATGCGCAACCTGACCATAGCGGCCCTCGTGGCGGCTGCGGGCGCCGCCTCGCTTGGCGCGCTGCCCGCCGCCGCCCAGGACCAGATCTACATCCCGCTGCTGAGCTACCGGACCGGCCCGTTTGCCGGCTCGGGCATCCCGATCGCGGACGGCATGGGCGATTATCTGCGCGTGCTCAACGAGTGCGACGGCGGCATCGGCGGCGTCAAGTTGCTGATCGAGGAATGCGAGACCGGCTACGACACCAAGAAGGGCGTCGAGTGCTACGAGTCCGTCAAGGGCAAGAACCCCGTGGTGATCAACCCCTACTCGACGGGCATCACCCTGCAGGTGATCCCCAAGGCCTCGGTCGACAAGATCCCCGTTCTGTCGATGGCCTACGGCCTGTCGGCATCGGCCGTCGGGAACGTGTTCCCGTGGATCTTCAACCCGCCGGTCACCTACTGGGACGGCGCGTCGGCCTTCATCAAGCACGTTGCCGACAAGGAAGGCGGCTACGACAAGCTGAAGGGCAAGAAGATCGGCCTGATCCATCTCGACGCACCGTTCGGCAAGGAGCCGATCGCCCTGCTCGAGACCCTCGCCAAGGAATACGGCTTCGAGCTGAAGCTCTACCCCGTGGCGGCCCAGGACATGCAGAACCAGGGCTCGGTCTGGCTCGCCATCCGGCGTGATCGCACCGACTGGATCTACAACCAGGGCTGGGGTGCGATGAACCCGACGGCCGTCAAGGAAGCGGTGAAGAACAACTTCCCGCTCGACAAGCTGGTCGGCGTCTGGTGGGCCGGCGGTGACGACGACGCACGTGCTGGCGGTGAGGGCGCGAAGGGCTACAAATCCCTGAACTTCCACGCCTCGGGCGCGAATTTCCCGGTCATCCAGGACATCGTCAAGCACGTCGCCGACAAGGGCAAGAGCACTGCCCCGAAGGAGAAGATCGGCGAGAACCTCTACAACCGCGGCGTCTACAACTCGATGCTCATTGCCGAGGCCATCCGCACGGCGCAGCAGATCACCGGCAAGAAGGCGGTGAATGGCGAGGACGTGCGCCGCGGCTTCGAGGCGCTGAACATCACCACAGACCGGCTCAAGGAGTTGGGCATGGAAGGCTTCGTCGCCCCCGTGCGCCTCGCCTGCGACGACCATAACGGCCACAACAATGTCTACGTGGCCCAGTGGGACGGCACCAAGTGGACCAAGGGGTCCGAATGGTTCGCCCCGATGAAGGACAGGGTCCGGCCGCTGCTCGAGTCTGCCGCCGCCGACTATGCCAAGTCGAACACCGGCTGGCCGAAGCGGGCGGAAGCCTGCGACAAGGCCTCCTGATCCAAGGAGCCTGATGAACCCTCCCCCGCCCCGGCGGGGGAGGGTCTCGACCGCCGGCACAGGGCCGGCCACCTGACAGGCGCTGGCCCTATCTGGGAGTTTCACATGTCCGCCGCCGCCGCACCGGCTCCGGCCGAAACGATCCTCGGCGTGAACAACATCGAGGTCGTGTACGACCACGTGATCCTGGTGCTGAAGGGCGTGTCGCTGACCGTGCCGCGCGGTGGCATCGTCGCCATCCTCGGTGCCAATGGCGCCGGCAAGACCACGACGCTGAAGGCGATCTCCAACCTGCTGCGCGCCGAGCGCGGCGAGGTCACCAAGGGGACGATCGAGTTCGAGGGCACCCGCATCGACCGCATGACGCCAAGCGAGTTGGTGCGCCGCGGCTGCATCCAGGTGATGGAGGGCAGGCACTGCTTCGCGCACCTGTCGATCGAGGAAAATCTCCTGACCGGTGCCTTCACCCGGCGCGACGGCGGCGCCGCGATCAAGCGCGACCTCGAGGCGATCTACGACTATTTCCCGCGCCTGCGGCAGCGCCGCAGCTCGATCGCCGGCTATACCTCGGGCGGCGAGCAGCAGATGTGCGCCATCGGCCGCGCCATGATGTCCAAGCCGAAGATGATCCTGCTCGACGAGCCCTCCATGGGTCTTGCCCCGCAGGTCGTCGAGGAGATCTTCGAGATCGTCCGCTCGCTCAACACCAAGGAAGGCGTCAGCTTTCTGCTGGCCGAGCAGAACACCAATATCGCGCTGCGCTACGCCACCTACGGCTACATCCTCGAGACCGGCCGGGTGGTGATGGACGGCGAGGCCAAGGCGCTGCGCGAGAACGAGGACGTCAAGGAGTTCTACCTCGGCGTCAGCGGCGGCGACCGCAAGTCGTTCCGCGACGTCAAGAGCTACAAGCGCCGCAAGCGCTGGCTGGCCTGACCGCCGCGCGATGTCGGGTTTCGCACCGGGCAGACACATAGGGCCACACGTTGTGCGGCGGCGTGTGAAGGGCAGCAACCCTGTCATGGTGGCGCCGGCATCCGCCTGCAGAATGCACCGCGGCCGTCTAGACCGCACCGCCACGCCGTACGAGGGAGCTTCCGGTGACCGACCATCATGATGCACGCGAAACGCGCGACCCTGCGGTCCGCGAGGCCGATCTGCTCGGCCGGCTTCCAGCCCTGCTGGCCAGCGCGCTGCGCGCGCCCGGCTGGGCCCGGCATCTGGGCCCGGTCGATCCGGCCTCCGTCACGACGCGGGCGGCCCTCGCAGCCCTGCCGGTCCTGCGCAAGAGCGACCTGCCGGCCCTGCACCGTGCCGAGCCACCCTTCGGCGGCTTCCTCGCCGAGCCCATCGGCAGCTTCGGCCGGCTGTTCACATCGCCCGGGCCGATCTTCGAGCCGGAAGGCACCGGCCCCGATCCGTGGCGCGCCGCGCGCGCCCTGTTCGCCGCCGGGTTCCGCCCGGGCGACATCGTGCTCAACACGCTGAGCTACCACCTCACGCCCGGCGGGTTCATGTTCGATTCCGGCGCCCGCGCGCTGGGCTGCCCGGTCATCCCGGCCGGCCCCGGCAACACCGAGCAGCAGCTCGAGCTGATCGAGCAGTTTCGGCCCGTGGCCTATACGGGGACGCCGGACTTCCTGAAGATCCTGCTCGACAAGGCGCAGGAGGCCGGTCGCGACGCGTCAAGCCTGCGCAAGGCGCTCGTCTCCGGTGCCGCCTTCCCGGCCTCCCTGCGCGACCACCTCGCCGGACGCGGTGTCGTGGCCTACCAGGCCTATGGCACCGCCGATGTCGGCATCATCGCCTATGAGACACCGGCGCGCGAAGGGCTCGTCCTCATCGAGGATATGATCGTCGAGATCGTCCGTCCGGGTACCGGCGATCCCGTCCCCGAGGGCGAGGTCGGCGAGATCGTGGTGACGTCGCTGAACCCGCACCACCCGGTCATCCGCCTGGCGGTCGGCGACCTGTCGGCCATCCTCCCCGGTGCCTCGCCATGCGGGCGAACCAACCTGCGCATTCGCGGCTGGCTGGGCCGCGCCGACCAGACCGCGAAGGTCAAGGGCATGTTCGTCCGTCCCGAGCAGATCGCCGAAGTCGCGCGCCGGCACCCTGGCGTTGCCCGCCTGCGCCTCGTCATCACCCGGGCGGACGAGCAGGACGTGATGACGCTTCGCGCCGAGACGTCCGACCGTTCGGACGCCGTGGTGGCGGCGCTCGCCGAGACGTTGCAGGCCCTCACCAAGCTGAAGGGCCAGATCGACCTGGCGGCGCCCGGCACCCTGCCCAATGACGGCAAGGTCATCGCCGACGAGCGCCCGGTCGGCTGAGGCCAGCCGGCCCGGAGCCATACGGCCTCGGAGCGACGCTGCCCGGGGCGGCCCCGGGCCGTCCGGACGTCAAGCCGCCCGCCGCGCGCCCCGCCCGTCATCATTGGCGGCGGCCATCGCGGCCGCCACAAGGGTCGCGAGGTCCGGCTTGGGCGCGACCGGCCCGGTCGGGCTCACCAGCCCGCGCGCGCCGGCGAGCGCCCCCGCCCGCAGCTCGACAGCAAGGAAGCGCTCCCGCTCCACCGGACCCGGCATCCACAGCGCGTCCGTCAGGGCGGCCGTGAACCCAAACCGCGCATAGTACGGCGCATCGCCGACCAGCAGCACCGCTCCATGCCCGCCGGCCGCAGCCTGGTTCAGCGCAGCCCCGACCAGGCGAGCGCCGATCCCAGCCCGCCTGAACCCCGCGTCGACAGCCAGCGGTCCGAGCACCAGCGCGGGTCTCCCCGGCCCCGCGGCAATGGCCCACAGGCGGACGCTGCCGGCTATGCGGCCGCCATGCTCGGCGACGAGCGCGATCGCCGGCAGGCGCCCCTCGCGCAGCCGCTCGCAGGTTTTCTCGAAGCGCGCCGGACCGAAGGCGGACTCGAGCAGGTCTTCGCGGGCGTCAGCGTCCGCAGCGGTCTCGAAACGGATCGGAATCGTCGTCATGATCGTGCTCCTTCCCCGCCTGGCCGGTGGCCGCGGCGGTTCGAAATCCGGGAGGGTTTCGGGGAAGCCGGGCCCGGGCCGGGTGAACCAGCCAGGACGGACCCGGGACGCGGGCGCGGGGACGTGCGCGCCAAGGCCCGCGGGCCATGCCCGCAAGACCCACCAGGAGCACCGCCCCGCAGGGCGGTGCGGCCGCTTCAGATCACGTAGGATCGCAGCGGCGGGAAACCGTTGAACGCCACCGCCGAATAGGTGGTGGTGTAGGCGCCTGCGCCCTCGATCAGCACCTTGTCGCCGATCTCGAGGCTCACGGGCAGCCAGTACGGTTCCTTCTCGTACATCACGTCGGCCGAGTCGCAGGTCGGGCCGGCGAGGACGCAGGGGACCAGATCCGCCCCGTCCCTCGGGGTGCGGATCGGGTAGCGGATCGACTCGTCCATCGTCTCGGCGAGACCGCCGAACTTGCCGATGTCGAGATAGACCCAGCGCACGTCATCGTCCTCGGCCTTCTTGGAGATCAGCACGACCTCGGATTCGATCAGGCCGGCATTGCCGACCATGCCACGACCCGGCTCGATGATGGTCTCGGGCAGGCAGTTGCCGAAATGCTTGCACAGCGCGCGGAAGATCGACTCGCCATAGCTCTCGACGCCGGGAACCGGCTTCAGGTAGCGGGTGGGGAATCCGCCGCCGAGATTGACCATCGACAGCGCCAGGCCCCGTTCCGCGCACTCGCGGAAGATCGCCGAGGCGGATGCCAGCGCCTGGTCCCAGGCCTCGATGTTGCGCTGCTGCGAGCCGACATGGAAGGATACGCCGTGCGCTTCCAGGCCATTGCGGTGGGCGTGCTCGAGCACGTCCGGCGCCATTTCCGGCACGCAGCCGAACTTGCGCGACAGCGGCCATTCGGCACCGGCGCCGTCGCACAGGATGCGGCAGAATACCTTCGCGCCGGGCGCTGCCCGGGCGATCTTCTCGACCTCGGCCTTGCAGTCGACCGCGTAGAGGCGCACGCCGAGCGCGAAGGCCCGCGCCACGTCCCGTTCCTTCTTGATCGTGTTGCCGAACGAGATCCGGTCCGCGGTCGCGCCGGCGGCCAGCGCCATCTCGATCTCGGCCACGGATGCGGTGTCGAAGCAAGACCCCAGCGCGGCAAGCAGCTGCAGCACCTCCGGCGACGGGTTCGCCTTCACGGCGTAGAACACGCGCGTATCGGGGAGAGCCTTCGCAAAGGCCTGGTAATTGTCGCGCACGACGTCCAGGTCGAGCACCATGCAGGGTCCATCTTCGCCGCGCGTGCGAAGGAACTCGCGGATGCGTGCTGTCATGGCACGATCTCCCCAAGGTCAGGACGGCATCGCCGTCCAAAAGGTTGAGCCACGAGAGACGGTCCCACGGCACGGCGCGTTGGAAACGCCGATGCCGGGTGAGGTCACCCGATGAAGCTGCCTTGGATTGGCTTGGGGAAGGCCCCGAACCGCACGCCTGGCAAGATGGACAAGCCTCTTCGGTAACCCGACCTTTGGAGGGCCGGGAGAGACGAAAAAGCCCGTTCCGTCGTTGCTTTAAGTCGCGTCCCCTGGGGAGAGCAGGGTTCGCCGGTTTCGCCTCCGGCTGCTGGTCAGGGTTCGGAACGCGGCATCACTGCCGGGATCATTGCCACCAGGGTTCCCACCCCGTTGGTCCCGATCCATGTTCCGGGCGGCTGTCCGGCCTCTTGTCCGGATGCCCACCAACCAGCACGCAACCACCGGCACGTGCGAACTTGGGCACGGGTTAAATAGGTTCAAACGCCCTGCCGTTCAAGCGGTTTTTTGCAGCGCCGAAGCCGCTGTCGAGAAATTCACTAACGGGGTCCTTAAGCCTCTGATAAGCAGGCGCGAAGTGACGAAAATCCGGCAGCCGTCCGGTGCCGCCCTGCGCCCGCCTGGACGGGCTCAGGAACGGTGCTGGAAGAAGCTGCGAATCAGCCCTCATCCGCCTGCCCAGAGACCCGCATGGACCTCTCCCGCCGCTCCTTCGTCGAAAGCCTTGCCGCACTTGCCGCCGCCCTTCTCGCCGCCCCTGCGGCGGCGCAGACGCAGGCGGCGCCAGCCAATCCTGCCCGCTTCGGGTTCGAGGATGTGCTGCGCCGCGCCCGGGATCTGGCAGGCGTGCCCTACGAGGCAAATCCGCCGCCGCTTCCCGATGTCCTGACCAGGCTCGACTACGATTCTTATCGCGACATCCGTTTCCGCCCCGACAAGGCGCTGCTGGCAGGCGCCGGTGGGCCGTTCCGGATGCACATGTTCCATCCGGGGTTCCTCTTTACCCGCCCGGTCGTGGTCAACATCATCCGCGACGGTATCGCCGCCCCCGTGCCCTACTCGGCGTCGCTGTTCGATTACGGGCGAAACAAGTTCGAGCGTGCGCTGCCGGTCAATCTCGGCTTCGCCGGCTTCCGCCTGCACGCGCCGCTGAACGACCCGAAGGTGCACGACGAGCTGATCTCGTTCCTGGGCGCGAGCTACTTCCGTTTCCTCGGCCGCCGGCAGCGCTATGGCCTGTCCGCCCGCGGGCTCGCCATCGGCGTCGGTGCGCGCGAGACCGAGGAGTTCCCCGTGTTCCGCGAGTTCTGGATCGAGCAGCCGGAGGCGGAGGCCGGGCGTGCCGTGATCTACGCCCTGCTCGATGGCCCTTCGGTCGCGGGCGCCTACCAGTTCCATATCTATCCGGCCACAGAGACGGTGCTGGACGTGACCATGACGCTGTTCCCGCGCCGGCCGATCCCGCGGATCGGCATCGCGCCGCTGACGTCGATGTTCTTCATCGGCGAGAACGACCGGCGCATCGTCGAGGACTTCCGGCCCGAGCTGCATGACTCGGACGGGTTGATGATTCACACCGGTGCCGGCGAGTGGCTGTGGCGGCCCTTGCGCAACCCGCGCGAGACCAGCACCTCGATGTTCCTTGACAACAACCCCCGCGGCTTCGGGCTGATGCAGCGCGACCGCGCCTACGAGCACTATCAGGACATCGATCTCAGCTATGAGCTGCGGCCGAGCTACTGGGTCGAGCCGCGCG
>JBMOJG010000092.1:0-8365 GCA_049316925.1 Alsobacter sp.
GGCGGCGTCCACGGCGTGCGCATCGTCACCAGTTCCTCGGCGGCTGTCGGGTGCACCGCCATGGTCATGTCGAGGTCGCGCTTGGTGGCGCCCATGCGCACGGCGATGCCGAGGCACTGGATCATCTCGCCCGCGCCCTCGCCCAGAATGTGGATGCCCAGCACCTTGTCGCTGGCCGCATCGACGATGATCTTCATCAGCATGCGGTCCGGTGCGCCTGACAGCGTCGCCTTCATCGGCCGGAAGCTGGCCTTGAAGATCGTCACCGTGGTCTGCGCGCGCGCCTGCACCTCGGTGAGGCCTACGGTGCCCAGTTCGGGCGTCGAGAAGACCGCAGACGGGACGAGCGTGTGGTCGACGTCGGTCGGCCGTCCACCGAACACGGTGTCGGCAAAGGCATGGCCCTCGCGGATTGCCACAGGGGTCAGGTTGATCCTGTTGGTGACGTCGCCGACGGCGTGGATCGACGGCACGGTCGTGGCCGAGCTGCGGTCGACCCTGATCGCGCCGACATCGTCCATGTCGACGCCGGCTTCCATCAGCCGCAGGCCTGCGGTGTTGGGGACCCGTCCGGTGGCGTAGACGACGCGCTCGGCCGACAGGCCGCTCCCGTCCATCAGCGTGACGCCGAGATTGCCGGGACGCCCGTCGATGGCGACGATATCGGTCCCGCTGAGCACCCTTACGCCACCATGCGGCAGGGCCGCCATCAGGCCGTCGCGCAGGTCCTCGTCGAAGCCGCGCAGCACCTTGTCGCGGCGGATCACCAGCGTGACGTCGGAGCCCATGCGGGCCAGCGCGCAGGCGAACTCGACGGCGATGTAGCCGCCGCCGGCAATGATCACCGACTTCGGCAGCTGGTCCCATTCGAAGACCTCGTCGGAGGTGTCGGCCAGCGCGATCCCCGGGATGGCGGGACGGTAGGGACGCGCGCCGGTCGCCACCAGGATGTGCCGTGCGGTGATGCGCCGGTCGCCGACCGTCACGGCCTGGGGACCGTCGAGAATGGCCCGGCCGGGCACGATCTCGGCACCGGAGCGGGCGAGATTGGCCCGGTAGGCAGCCTCGAGCCGGTCGATCTCGCGATCCTTCGCGGCCTTGAGGGCGGAAAAATCGAACACCGGCTCGGGCACGGTCCAGCCGAAGCCGGCGGCTTCTGCGAAGCTGTCGGCGAAGCGGCTGGCATAGACGTAGAGCTTCTTGGGCACGCAGCCCCGGATCACGCAGGTGCCGCCGACGCGGCTGTCCTCGGCAACCAGAACCTTGGCGCCGTAGCCGGCGGCGATGCGGCCGGCGCGGACGCCGCCGGAGCCGGCACCGATGACGAAGAGGTCGCAGTCGAAGGCGGCGGCCATGGGCTCAGGCTCCGGATGAGGGCGGCGCCACGGCGGCGCGCAGGAGGATGACGGTGGCACCCAGCACGGCGATCCACCAGCCCTGCCAGGCCCCGTGGCTGACCAGCGCCACCGCGCAGGCGGCGGCGAGCGCAGCGAGGGGTGCCGCAAGGGCCAGGTCGGGAAGCTGGCCAAGGCGGCGGAACAGCAGCACGAACAGACCGGCGACGAGCAGGGCGCCGGCGGCGCCGAGTTCGACCCAGACCTGCAGGGCGGCATTGTGGGGATGGCCGACCGGCAGGAGGCGGCGGGTTTCGGGTGGAACCTCGGCGAAGACCGGATCGCGCTCGACGACCGGCGAGGCGGCAAAGCCGATCCCGGCCAGCGGGCGCAGGCGGACCACCGTACCGAAGGCCTGCCAGATCTCGACTCGCTCGCGGCTGTGGCTGTGGCGCAACGCCTCGTGCGCCCTGCCGGGCATCAGCCGGCCCAGCAGGTCGCCGCTGGCCGGCGCAGCCAGCAGCGCCACGAGCGTCGCAGCGAGGCCCAGGCGCAGAGCGAGCCGGGGATGCCAGCGGGCGACCGCATAGGCGAGGCTGCCAGCCAGCATGGCGAGCACGGCGGTGCCGCTGGCCGAAACGGCGGCGACGGCGCCCACCAGCACCACGGCCGGGAGACCCCAGATTTCCCGCCCCTGTGCGCGCAGCAGCGCCACCAGCGGCCAGACCAGCAGGGTCAGCGTCACGGCCGGCCGATTGATGACATAGTCGGCGTGGCGGCCACCCGTGAGGCGGCGAAGCGGCAGGTCGAAGGTCAGCTCGATAAGACAAAGCAGCACCGCCAGCCCGAGGCCGATGGCCAGCCACAAGGCCAGGCGCGGCGGCGTGCGGCCGGCGAGCGCGGCACCGGCGAGGGTGGCGCAGAGCAGCGGCAGGACGGCCTCGCCGAGCGACCGCGCCGACAGCCAAGGCGCCGCGCTCCAGGCGCAGGAGGCAAGCGCCCAGGCGCCGAGGGCGGCAAACAGCCAGGCCTCGGGGGCTGCTGTGGCAGGGCGCAGCAGGGCCGATAAGCGGATGCCTCCACGCCAGGCGGCGATCCCGGCAAGAAACGCCACGACAGCAAGGCTGAGCGGGGCCGACCGGTTGGCCACCACCATCAGGAGCGGCAGAACCACCGCGAGCACCACCCACGCCGCACGGGCCCAGCCGGCCGCCGCCGGAGCGGCAGGGGTGAGGGCCGGCGCGTGCGGAATGCTGCTCACGCGGTCCGGCTCACATCTCGACGTTCTTCTTCTTCAGCTCGGTCCGGACACGGCCGACCATCAGCTCGGACAGGCGCTGGGTCCAGATCTGCATCTGGCCGAACAGGTCGTCGAGGACCTGCGGCTGGGCCAGGACGTAGCGCTGGCCAGCCGGCGTCTTGAAGAAGGCCGCGGATTCACGCAGATCGGCCTCGGACATCCGCAGGGCGTAGATCCGGGCGGCCGCGGTGATCATCTCGTCCTTCTGGGACTCGAATTCGGGCTTCAGTGCCTCCATCACGTCGGTCAGCTCCTTGCTGATTTCCGGGCGGGTGGTGAGGATGCTGCGCTTCAGCTGGTCCATGTATTGCGGCACGTAGGTCTCGAAGGAGCGTGACAGGCCCGAGCCGGTGACCACGTCACGGGCGGCCGCGAGCGCGGCGGGGCTTGCCGGAGCTGCGGCGGGTGCGGCTGGCGCCGGCGCGGCCGTCTGGGCCAGGCTTGGGCCGGCGAGCGCGAAAAGGGCAAGGAAGGCCGTTGCAAAAGCGGACTGTCTGCGCGAGGTCGAGTGGCTCATGGTGGGTCTCCTTCAGGGACCGCGGCAGGGCGGCCGTCAAACGGGAGGCGTCAGTCGAGACGCCCGAGGATACGCAGCCCGCCGTCCGCCGCCAGGATGGCGACATCGGCAAGGCCGATGAACAGTCCGTGCTCGACAACACCGGGGATGCCGTCGAGCGCTCCGGCGAGCGCGCCTGCATCGGGGATGCTGCCGAGCTGCGCGTCGAGGATCCAGTTGCCGCTGTCGGTGACGAACGGACCGTCGGGGCCGTAACGCAGCACCAGAGGGCCGGCACAGCCAGTCGCCGCAAGCGCCGCCGCAACGGCCCGGCGCACGGCGGCAAGGCCGAACGGCACGACCTCGATGGGCAGCGGGAAGCGGCCCAGCCGCTCGACCATCTTGCTCTCGTCAGCGATCACGACCATCCGACGCGATGCGCTGGCGACGATCTTCTCGCGCAGATGGGCGCCGCCGCCGCCCTTGATGAGGGACAGATGCGGGTCGATCTCGTCGGCGCCGTCGATCGTCAGGTCCAGCTCGGGCAGGTCATCGAGGGTGCGCAGCGGGATGCCGAGAGACTTGGCCTGTTCGCGGGTGACCTCCGAGGTCGGCACGCAGACAATCTCGAGGCCATCGCGCACACGGGCGCCGAGAAGATCGACAAAATGACGGGCGGTCGAGCCCGATCCCAGGCCCAGACGCATCCCCGGCTGCACGATATCGAGCGCCCGGGCCGCGGCCAGGCGCTTCAGGGCATCGGAGCCTACCACGTCACAGCAGCCCGGCGCGGTTCAGTCCGGCGGAGATCGGTCATGTCCACGCAGGCGGCCTTTCGCGGCAGGGTCCAATCGGCGGACGCTGTCTAGCACGCCAGCCCTGCGCGCGAAAAGCAGCGAGATCAAGGCTTGCGGACGACGCTGCCGGTGACGTCGCCGGCGCCGCCGGAGCGGGCCCCCGCATCGGCCACCGCGCCCTTCTCGGGCGGCGTGCAGACGACACGATCGTCGAACACGTAGCAGACGCTCATCGCCCCGGTGCGCATGTCGGTGCGGAACACGCCGCCCTCACGCTCGTGCCGCGAGGCCACGAGCGAGTATTCGGACGGTTCCTGCTTGCCGGCGCCGTCGCCGGCCGGGAAGCACAGGGTCACGCCGAACGTGCCCTCCTTCTGGCCGTACTGGCAGGCGCCGACCTCGCCGGTAACCCGGTCGATGCGGTAGATGCGGTTGAGATCGGTCTGCGGCGCAGGCACGAATTCGAACTGGCCGGCAAGGGCCGGGCCCGTGCCGGTCGCCAACAGGGCGACGGTGCAGGCGCAGGCAAGGCGACGGATCGGGGTGGACCGGGTCATGGACGTGTCTCCGGACGGCAAACGGTCGATTCGCGTCCCGCACCCGGCGGAACGCCCTGCGGCAACGTTGGGCCGGCATGGTTAACGAAAGATGACCAAAGACGGCACCCCGGCCCTGACCGGCCGATTGACGAGGCCGCGGCGATGCGGGAAAGCTCGGCCATGACGACCGAACCACTTCGCCTGCCCACCACCCTCGTGTTCGATCTGGACGGAACGCTGGCCGATACGGCCGCGGACCTGATCGAGACCCTGAACGTGCTGCTGGCGCGCGAGCGGGTGGCGCCGGTTCCGGTGGAGCGCGCCCGCGACGTGGTGGGCGCCGGGGCCCGGGCGATGATCCAGCGCGGCATGGCACTGGACGGACGCAGCATCGAGACCGCCACGCTCGACCGGCTGTTCGTCGATTTTCTAGACCATTATGCGCTCAACCTGGCGGTCAAGACGCAGCTGTTTCCGGGTGTCGAGGCGGCGCTCGACCGGCTCGACGGAGCCGGCTACCGGCTGGCGGTGTGCACCAACAAGGTCGAGGCGCACTCGATCGCGCTGCTCGAGGCGCTGGGGATCGCGGGACGGTTCGCGGCGATCTGCGGACGCGACAGCTTTCCGTTCGCCAAGCCGGACCCGCGCCACCTGACGGGCACGATCGAGCGCGCCGGCGGCGATCCCGCCTGCGCCATCATGGTCGGCGACAGCCGGACGGACATCGACACGGCGCGCAATGCGGGCCTGCCGGCCATCGCGGTGACGTTCGGCTATACGGACACACCGGTGGCGGAGCTGGAACCGGACCGGATCATCGCGCATTTCGACGAGCTCGACGCGGCGGTCGCCGCCCTCGACACCTGGTCGCGGCCGGCGGTTGCCTGACGTTGTCGCGCCTCAGTGGGCATGGCCCTTGGGCTGGCTGGCGCCGATCGCCTCGACCTTGAAACTCACCGGCACGGCGCCGGCCTTCTCGAAGGTCAGGACCGCCGGAACCGACTCGCCGGCCGCCAGCGGGCGCTTGAGATCCATGAACATCACATGGAAACCGCCGGGCTTCAGCTCGATCTTGCCGCCGGGCGGGATCGGCAGGCCGGCCGGCAGGGCCCGCATGGTCATGATGCCATTGGTGGTCGCCATTTCGTGGATCTCGACGCGGCCGGCCAGGTCGGGCGCGGCGACGGCGACCAAGCGATCAGCCACGCCGCCGCTGTTGGTGACGACGAGATAGCCACCGCCGACCGTCGCTCCGCCCGGCGTGGCACGCGCCCAGGGGTGGTCGATGACGAGAGGGCCGGCCTTGTAGTCATGCGCCGGGGCGGATGACAGGCCGGCCAGGACAATACCGGCGGTGGTGGCAAGACGGACAACAGAACGCGGATGCATGGAGAGATCCCCTGGCTCCCTGCGGGAGCGCTGGTTTGAAAACGGAACGGATGACGACTGTCCGGTCTCAGTCCGTCGGGGGCCCGCGCATGCTTTGGGGTGCAGCCGGCGGGAACGCCGGGGCACCCTCCCCGTCACCGACCCTGAGGACGGCGGTCTGCCAGGCCGGTGCCGGATCCGTCCAGCCGGCCGCGGCCGGTGGCGGCGATGGGGGCTGGTGCCGGGCGCAGGCCGTGGCGCAATCGGGGTGGTCGGCCGGCGTTCCGCTCGCGGGTTCGCCGGCGCTGTCGCCGCGGCACCATTCTGGCGCCCAGCCCGGCATCGCCGCCAGCCGGCCACCCGGCCCCACCAGCGCGGCCACGGCCAGCGCGTAGGCAAGCAGCACGGCCAGCAACGGACGCACGACCGCGCCCGACGCCTGGCCGGCGCGCAGGATCTTGCCAGTTCCGGATGGCGCGCCCGACATCAGCGCTTTCTAGCCCATTCCGCATGACCTCGGCGAGTCGGGGCAGGGAGGATGGCGCAAGCCAAAAGAGCGACTCGAAACTTCAACCTACGCGGGCGTTAAATCAATCAGATAACTGCCATTCTTCTATCGTTTATTCATCTGGATTTAACCAATTAAATAATCATCAGTTGAAAACCAACATGAAAATTAAATGATTTGAATACTCATGGATGGCAGCGTCAGTCCTGGCAAGCGGTTACTTGGAATCGCGGGGGATCCATCAGATGTCACATCACGGATTTTGGTCCTTTGCGAATGACTGCCACGCCAGCATGACGAGCATCGTGGCCATCGCAGCACCGGCCGTCCTCGGCGTTGGCCTGATGGCGGCCGACATGTCGACCCTGCAGCGCAACCGCACGGTCCTCCAGAGCGCAACGGACGGCGCGGCGCTGGCGGCGGCCGGAGAACTGAAACTGGCGAATGCCTCCCTGCAGCGGATCGGCGATCTGGTGGTGAACCAGCTCACCGCCCAGCTCGGCTCCACACCCTCCGTGATCACGGCATCGACGAGCTCCGCCACGGACATCCGGGCCACGATTACGTCCGGCATCGGCCGGATCGATCTTGTCGCGACGGTCGACACGCAGCAACGCACCCTTGACCTCAAGCTCAGCACCCAGCCGACCACCATCTTGTCGCGTATCGCCGGCTTTGGCCCGAGCACGATCGACGCCACGGCGCGGGCCCGGCTCATCGGCGGCTCGTCGCCGCTGTGTGTGCTGGTGCTCGAAGACAAGGCCCGCGGGTCCCTGCAAATGTCCGGATCAGCCCTGATCACGGCGCGGCAGTGCGGCACCCAGGTCAACAGCGGCAATAAACATGGCGGATTCCTGGCCCTGGCCGATGGCACCGGCGTGAAGCTCACGGCGACGCGCAACTGCGCGGCGACGCTGCCGGCCTCACCCTACCTGGCGGCCAATTTCGATCCGCTGCCGATCCTGTGCCCGCCTTTGACGGATCCGCTGGCCGGAACGGTGACGATCGCCACACCGGCAAGCTGCGACACCTATCTGAAGGTAAAGCCCAACACGACCGTGGTGCTCGACCTCGCCTCCACGCTGCCGTGCTACCGCCGTATCGAGGTAAAACCGGGCGGAACCCTCGTGCTCCGCAATTCCGGTGTCTTGCAGATCGGCGGCCTGAACGGCCTGATGCGGGTGCGAAACGGTGGCGAGATCAAGATGGAGACCGCATCCGCGGGCGTGACCATCAATTTCTCGGACAACAGCCACTTCGCCTTCCTGGCCGGCGCCAAGGTCAGTCTTGCGGCCCCTGCCACGGGACCGACCCGCGGTTTCCTCGTCATGGGCAACCCGCAAGGCGTGAAGAGCCGCAAATTCTACGTCGCCAGCGTAGGCGTGACGCAACTGCTCGGAACGATCTATCTGCCCTTCGGCACGCTGGTGGTCGACATGGACGACAGCGAGGCCGCGGCCGCGGCCAGTGCCGCCGCCAGTGCCAGCGACGGCGTAGAGCAGGACGATAATGTCTCGGGTCCACCCGGCCCCTCGGCCGGGGCAAACCCGGCTGCCAACGAGGTCAACAAACAAGCGGCCTTCACCATCCTGGTTGTCGACAAGCTGCGTGTCGCCAACAAATCCAACATGGTTCTCAACGCCAACTACGCCAACACCTCCGTCCCGGTGCCGGGCGGGGTCGGCCCCGACGCCACGGCCGTGGTGATCGACCGCTAACGCTAGAGAGCCCGACCTGACTGCATCAGGTCGGGTCCTCCAACTCTCTGATCCAGAACCATTTTTGTCCGTCAACCGGCGTTCGCTTGGCGAAACGACGCCCTGGGCGGGCGTAGCTCCGCGACGGCTGGCACCACCCTGCACCCCAGCGCGCACGTGACCCCGACTGCCCACTGGACTGTGACCGATTCGTGAATTCATACTCCTGTCATCAAAGGATGGGATTATGAAAAATTATTCTTTTTTCGCCTTTGTCGCCCTGATGGTGGGCACCCTCGCGCCGGCGGCGGCGGATGACCTCTCCA
>JBMOJG010000093.1:0-8313 GCA_049316925.1 Alsobacter sp.
GCTGCACGGTCGCGGGGCCGGTTACCGATCCGACGCCGTCCTTCTATCAGCGCCTCGACCAGGGTGCGGTGCTGGATCCGGTCGCGGCAGCCGGGATGGTGAATGCATGGCGGGTGCGCAACGGGTTGTCCTCCCTCGCGCCAGATCCGGTCCTCGCCGACGAGGCACGCCGGCGGGCCGCTTCCGTGGCGGAGACCGACACGGCGGGCTGGGGCGAGACGCCCGTTCTGGCGGCTCAGCGGGCCACGGCCGGCGGGCTGCGGCTCGAGCGCGTCTCGGCCGGCTACCGTACGCTTGCCGAGGCGTTTTCCGGCTGGCGTGATTCACCGCCGCACAACGCCGTGATGCTCGCACCGGGCGGCCGGAGGATCGGCATCGGGGCGATGGACCGCCCTGGCACCAAATACCAAGTCTACTGGACCATGATCGTCACCGACTGACGGCTCAAGCATCATCCCGCCAACTGGGCACCGGTTGGCGGTCAAAGAGAATGCGATGACAGAGAGCGAGATCAGAAGGCTTAATATTGTCGGGTCTGAGGCCGCTTCAGAACCGCCCCGTCGGCAACGGCGGCGCTTCCTTCATCAGCGTGATGGTGACGCGGCGGTTGGCCGGCAGGTAGGGATTGTCCGGAAACATCGGCTCGGTGTCCGCTCGGCCGATGACGCCGGCAAAGCGATCGTCCGGAATGCCACTCATCGCCAGGACCTCGCGAACGCTGGCAGCGCGTCCGATGGACAGCTCCCAGGCGGTCCAGCCGGGCCGCGAGCCGGGCCGCGCCGCCGAGGTGTGGCCGCTGACCTGAATGCGGTTGGGCATGCGCCGCAGGCTCGGCGCGATCTTCTCCAGCAGCCGCCTCGTCCGTTCATACGGCTCCCGCGAGCCGTCGGCAAACATGGCGCGCCCGTCCTGGTCGACGATCGAGATATTGAGCCCGTCACGCGTCTCCTCGACGATGACGTTCTTCGACACCTCGGTGATTTCCGGCAGGTCCTGCAGGGCCTGGCGCAGTGATGCGGCGGCAAGCGCGAAGGCCCGGTCAAACGACGTGACCGCCACCCCCTCGTCCGGCCTGTCGAATTGGCTCGGCGCCGTGAAGTCGGAGCCCCGCTCGGGTGGTACCAGCTTGACGTTCTTGAGGTTCGGACGCACCGGGATGCCGTCCGACTCGACAATGCCCGAGAGCCGCGACTCACGCTGCGTGCCGAAGGCGTCGCGCATCGAGCCGGCGACGATCTGGAGCTTCTTCTGGTCCTGGGTCGACATCGCCGTGAGCATCACGAAAAAGCTCATCAGCAGCGCCATCAGATCGGCAAAGGTGACGAACCAGCCGTGCCCGCCATGGCCGCCACCCTTCTTGCGCGCCATCGCCCGAGCTCAGGCCGCCTCGGCCATATCGTGGCGGTGATGATCCGGCAGGTAGGCCATCAGCATCTCGCGAACGATGGTCGGGCTCTTGGCATCGCGGATCTGCAGGATGCCGTCGATGATCAGGGTGCGGGAAATGTCCTCCTCCTCGAGCTTGAGGTGGAGCTTGTCGGCGATCGGCAGGCAGAAAAGATTGCCAACGAGCGCGCCATAGAGCGTGGCCAGCAGTGAGATCGCCATGAAGGGGCCGAGCTTCGACGGGTCGTCCATGTTGGCGAACATCTGCACCATGCCGATCAGCGTGCCGACCATGCCCCAGGCTGGCGCCGCATCGCCGATATGCCGGTAGATCTTCGATCCCTCCTCCAGCCGCTGCAGGAAATTGTCACGATCACGCTCCAGCGTGTCGCGGATGAAGTCGCGGTCATAGCCGTCGGCGACGAAGCGCATGCCCTGGGCCAGGAACGGATCGTCAACCTGCATGTTTTCGAGCGCGTTGGGCCCGTTGCGGCGGGCGGTTTCGGCAATCTTGGTCAGTTCGTCGATCAGGTCGCGGGGATGCATCTTGCGCATCGTGAACGCGTATTTCAGGCCCATCGGGAAGCCGTGGACCAGCGCCGAGAACGGAAACCTGATAATCGTTGCTGCCCCACACCCGCCGCCGATCACGATCACCGCATGGATGTCGTAGAACAGCGAGAAGCTGCCGCCCATGAGGACCAGGGTGCAGACGACTGCAATCCCGATCACGAGCCCGACGATCGTCGCGAAATCCATGGCTGTTCCAGCAGGTTCAAGCGGCCGGGCACTTCTGCACCCTTCGTAAATTCACCGTAGGATTGTGCGCTGAAGGAAGCGTTAAGTCGGACCCAATCCTGGTCCGGGGGGTGGACCAATTCGCAGACCGAGATAAGTTGCGCCACCGCATCCGCTGGCAGGCGCCCATGTCGACATCCCAACTCTATTTTCGTGTCCTCAGGCAGCTTGGCCCGGAGGCCAGGCTCGGGGTGTTCCTGGCCATCGCCAATGTCTTCCTGGCGGCGGCCCAGTTTGCCGAACCGCTGCTGTTCGGGCGCATCGTTGACATCCTGTCAAAGGCCCAGGCCACAGGGATTGCACCGGGGATCGCCCAGCTCGCACCGCTCGTTGCCATCTGGGTGATGTTCGGGCTGTTCACGATCGGATCGGGCGTCCTGATCGCGCTGCATGCCGATCGACTGTCCCACCGGCGACGACTGGCCGTGGTCGCCAATTTCTTTGAACACGTCCTGACCCTGCCGCTGCAATTCCACGTCAACACCCATTCGGGCCGCGTCCTGAAGGTGATGCTCGAAGGCGCCGGCGGGATGCAGTGGCTGATGCTGTCGTTCTTCCGCGAGCACTTCGCTTCGTTCGTGGCCCTGCTCGTGCTGCTGCCGCTGAGCCTGCTTTACAACTGGCGTCTTGGCCTGCTTCTGGTGGTACTGCTGGCCATCTTCACGGTCCTGACGGCGCTCGTGCTGCGCAAGACCGAGACGCTGCAGGGATCGGTGGAGCACTATCACTCCAACCTCGCCGAGCATGCTTCGGATGCGCTGGGCAATGTCCCGGTGATCCAGAGCTTCACCCGTGTCGACACCGAGGCGCGGGCCATGCGGTCGATCATCGACCAGCTCCTCGCCGCGCAGAGCCCGGTGTTGTCGTGGTGGGCGCTGGCCGCCGTGGCGACCCGCGCCTCCGCGACGATCACCATTCTGGGCGTGTTCCTGCTCGGCACCTGGCTCAACCTGCGCGGCCTGGCGAGCGTTGGCGAGATCGTCGGCTTCATGAGCCTTGCCACAATGCTGGTCGGGCGGATGGAACAGGTGGTCAGCTTCGTCAACGGCCTGTTCATGCAGGTGCCGAAGCTGCGCGAATTCTTCGACATTCTCGACACGGTGCCGTCGGTGCGAGACCTGCCGAATGCCGCCGACCTCGGACGGGCCGTCGGCACGGTGGCGTTCGACAAGGTCAGCTTCTCGTATGATGGCAAGCGCGCCGCCGTGGCCGATGTCAGCTTCGAGGTGAAGCCCGGGGAGACCGTGGCGCTTGTCGGCGCCACGGGATCGGGCAAGTCGACGACCCTGGGGCTGCTGCATCGCGCCTTTGACCCTCAGTCGGGCCGCGTCCTCGTTGATGGACGCGACATTCGCGAGCTGAGTCTCGCCTCGCTACGGCGCAATATCGGCGTGGTGTTCCAGGAGCCCATGCTGTTTGCCCGCGAAATCGAGGACAATCTGCGCGTCGGCAAGCCTGACGCCACGCGGGAGGAGATCCTCACCGCGCTGGAGCGCGCCCAGGCGACCGAGTTCATCGGCCGCCTGCCGGAGGGGATCGACACCATGGTGGGCGAGCGAGGTCGTTCGCTGTCCGGCGGCGAGCGCCAGCGCATCTCGATCGCCCGCGCGCTGCTGAAGGATCCGCCGATCCTGATCCTCGACGAGGCGACGTCAGCGCTTGATGCCGGCACCGAGTCCAAGCTGCAAAAAGCGCTGGAGGAAGTCATGCGGGGCCGCACCACTTTCGTGATCGCCCACCGGCTGGCGACGATCCGCAACGCCGACCGAATCTTCGTGTTTGAACAGGGGCGCATTGTCGAAGCCGGGACGTTCGACGAGCTGGTGAGCGTTGGCGGCCGGTTCGCCGCGCTGGCCAAGGCGCAGTTCATGGACCAGCCCCTTCGCCCGGCGGGCTCCGGCATCGTCGCAGGCTGAATAGGGGTGAGCGCTAGGGCTTGGCGCCGGTGCGCGCCACCGGCGTGATGCGCAACGCCGTGATGCGATTGCGTGACTTGCGCAGCACCTGAAAGCGGTAGCCGTGGAAGGTGAAGATCTGCCCGGCATCCGGAATGATCTGCGCCTCATGGATGACAAGACCCGCAATGGTCGTCGCCTCCTCGTCGGGCAGCGCCCACTCCATCGCCCGGTTGAGATCACGCACCGTCACCGATCCGTCGACGCTGACCGAGCCGTCCGGATGGGGGCGGACACCCTGGACGCTCACGTCGTGCTCGTCCTTGATGTCCCCCACGATCTCCTCGAGGATGTCCTCCAGCGTCACAAGTCCCATCACTTCGCCATACTCGTCGACAACGAGGGCGAAATGGGTCTTGCGGGTCAGGAACGCCTTGAGCTGGTCGGGCAATGACGTGGTATCGGGGACAAACCACGGGTCCAGCGCGATGGCCTTGACGTCAAGGGATGCGGCATCGCCCTTCACCGCGTCCAGAGCCCGCAGCAGGTCCTTCGCATGCAGCACGCCGACGATGTTCTCGGGAGTTCCGGACCACAGGGGCAGGCGCGTGTAAGGGGAGGAGAGGATCTCGCGAACGATCTCCTCGGATGACAGATCGGCCGAGATCGTTCGCATCTTGGTGCGGTGGATCATCACGTCGGAGACTTCGAGATCCTCGAGGTCGAGGATGCCGCCGAACATGCGTCCGGCCTCCTTCTCGACGCCGCCCTGCCGCTGCAGCAGGTCGACCGTGCCGCGAATCTCATCGCTCGCCGACAGGACGCTCTGGTTCTCGTTGATGTTGATCCGGAACAGCCTCAGCACCAGCCGGACGAACGCCTCGATGGCCAGTGTGACCGGACCCAGCAGGGCTACAACCCAGGACACTGGTCGAGCGAGCAACAGCGCGGCCTGGTCCGGCTTGTTGATCGCCACAGTCTTGGGCATGACCTCCGAGAAGACGATGACCAGGATCGACATGCCGATGGTCGCGTAGATCACGCCCTCGGGGCCGAACAGCGATACCAGAACGCTCGTGGTGAAGGCCGAGGCACCGATATTCACCACGCTGTTGCCGATCAGCATGGCGCCGATCAGTCTTTCGCGGGACTGCAGCAGACGGTTGACGATGCGTGCCCGGGCATCATTGGCTTGCTCCAGCGCGTGCATGCGCGCCCTCGATGCGGCCGTGAGGGCTGTCTCGGCGCCCGAGAAAAAGGCCGACAGGGCGAGGCACAGCAGGACGATGGCCAGGGCCAGCCACGGGTTTGCTTCGAAGTCGAGGCTCTCCATCGTACCCACTCAGCTGTGCGACAGCTCTGCGTCGATAAAGCCGCGAACCGCTTCCGGATCGACGCCACGGGCAATGAAACTCTGGCCGAGGCCACGGGCCAGAATGAAGGTCAGAGCGCCACGGCTGACCTTCTTGTCCTGGAACATGGCGTCGAGCACTGCGTCAGCGCCATCACGCCAGCCCGGAATGGCGCCGATCCGCGTCGGCAGGCCGACCGTGCGCAGATGCCCCTCGACCCGCCCGGCATCCTGGCCGCTGCACAGCCCCAGCTGGGCCGAAAACCGGAACGCGCAGACAAGGCCAACGGCAACCGCTTCGCCGTGCACAAGCCGCGAGCCATCATAGCCGGTGAGCCGCTCAAAGGCATGCGCAAAGGTGTGGCCGAGGTTGAGCAGGGCGCGGTCACCCTGTTCGGTTTCGTCGCGGACCACCATCGCGGCCTTGGCTCGACAGCTCACGGCAATCGCGTGAGCCCGGCCGGACCCACCGGCGAAGACATCACGATGATGGTCCTCCAGCCACGTGAAAAAGGTGGGGTCGTCGATCAGCCCGTATTTGACGACTTCGGCATAACCGGCGCGAAACTCGCGCGGCGAAAGCGTATCGAGGACGCCGGTATCGGCCAGTACCAGGCGCGGCTGGTGGAAAGCGCCGATGAGGTTCTTGCCATGCGGTGAATTGATGCCCGTCTTGCCACCGACCGAGGAATCAACCTGCGCGAGCAGGCTGGTCGGGATCTGCACCAAGCCCATGCCGCGCCGCACGGTGGCGGCTGCAAATCCGGCGAGGTCGCCGACAACACCGCCACCCAGGGCAACGACAAGGTCGCCCCGCTCCATCCGCGCCGCGATGATCGCGTCGCAGACCCGCTCGAACATCGCGTAACTCTTGGACGGTTCGCCTGGCGGAACCATCACGACGGAATGACGAATGCCTGTTCTATCGAGCGAGGCTGCCAGCGCCGACCCGTGCAGCGCCGCAACCGTCTCGTCACTGACCACACAGCAGGCGGCGCCGGGCGCCAGTGCGGCGAGGCGGTCGCCGGCGCCCGCGACCAGCCCGTTGCCGATCACGATGTCGTAGGCCCGCCCGGGCAAAGGGACTTGAACGACCGCGGGCATGGTCATGCCGACGCTGCCGCGGAGCCGAGGCGCTCGGCCAGCCGGACAATGATCTCACCCACGATCACCTCATGCGGAACATCGCGGGACTGGATGGTCTCGTCGGCAAGCGCATAGACGGGATAGCGCTGGTCGATCAGCCGGCGCAACGTCCCCTCCGGGTCCGGATTGGACAGGAGTGGCCGGTTCGTCCGCTTGCGCACCCGCCGCATCAGCACGTCAAACTCTGCCTTCAACCACACCGAAAGGCCCCGTTCGGCTATCCGGAGCCGCGTATCGGCATGCATGAATGCCCCACCGCCGGTGGCCAGCACCCGCGGCTCTTCCGCAAGCAGTCGTGCGATGACCCGCCGCTCGCCATCGCGGAACTCCGTTTCGCCCCTGGCGGCGAAAATCTCCGGGATGGTCATGCCGGCCGCCTTCTCGATTTCCGTATCGGCATCGGAAAAAGGCAACCCGAGCCGATGGGCGAGGCGTCGGCCGACTGAGCTCTTCCCGGCACCCATCATGCCGACCAGCACCACGCAGCGATCACCGAGAAGGGCCCGCAGACGGGTTCCTTCCGTGGCGTCGGCGGCAGTGGCAAGGGTGGCGGTCACGACGGCGGTCCGGTTCGGCTATTTGGCCCCAGGTGTTCTGAGTAGCAGAGACGCGGCGGGTTTTCACGTCCCTTGCCTTCAGTCCTTCGTCATGGTGGAAAGAGCATGAAAGCTCCGCGAGGCCGCCGTGCCCGTCATCCTCCGATTTTTTATCGTCGTCGGGATCCTGGCGGGTGTTGCCTACGGGGGCATGCTCGCCCTGGCGACGCTTTATGAACCCGAGCCGCGCGAGATCAGCGTGTCGATCCCCGCTTCACGGCTGCAAAAGTGAACGCGGTCCGGCGCGATCGTGGTCCGGTTGGCGCGTTTTTGGCAATGATGGCGGCCGAAAGAGGCGCAGCGCGCAATACCTTGGATGCCTACACGCGCGATCTCGAGGATTACACGGCGTTTTTGGCAGACGAGGGTTACGGGCCGCTCGACGCCGATACGGCCGCGGTTCGCCGCTATCTCTCGGAGCTTGCGAGCCGCGGCCTGAAGGCGTCCTCGGCTGCGCGACGCCTGTCTGCCATACGGCAACTGCACAAGTTTCTCTACGGCGAAGGCCTGCGACCCGATGACCCGACCGGCACCCTCACCGGCCCCAGGCGCGGCCGGCCTCTGCCAAAGGTCATGGGCCTTCCTGATGTGGACCGGCTACTGGCCACCGCCGCAGAGGGAATCGACGATCCCGCCCGGCCTTTTGCGGAGCGCATCCGGGCGGCCCGCATCGTCGCCCTGCTCGAAACGCTCTATGCCACAGGCTTGCGGGTGAGCGAGCTCGTCTCACTGCCTTCCAGCACCGCGCGTGTTCGCGAGGGACTCATCGGCGTGCGCGGGAAGGGTGGCCGTGAACGGCTTGTGCCCCTCAATCTCCGCGCCAGTGACGCGATTAGTCGTTATCGTGACCTGAGGAAAGAAGCCGGACTGCCGTCAGCCGGCCCCTGGTTGTTTCCCGCTGATAGCGCGACCGGGCACCTGACCCGGCAGGTGTTCGCCCGGGAGATGAAGGCGGTTGCTGGCGCGGCGGGTCTGCCGGCCTCATCCGTCAGCCCGCACGTGCTGCGGCACGCTTTTGCGAGCCATTTGCTGCACGGCGGTGCAGATCTGCGCGTAGTCCAGCAGTTGCTCGGCCATGCCGACATCTCGACCACGCAGATCTACACCCACATCGTCGACGCGCGACTCAAGGGCATGGTCA
>JBMOJG010000094.1:0-8303 GCA_049316925.1 Alsobacter sp.
GACGCCGACGCCGTCGTACCAGGCCCACACCTCGATGCCGCCAGCACCTTCGCCCGTGCCACCGGTCCGACATTCGACACCGGCGACGACGCTGAGGTCGCCGCTCTGCTGGCAGAGGCCGTGGACCTGTTCGTCACCCATCCACTCCAGTCCAAAGGCTAGGTCCATGCCGCCGCTTGACGCCATCGTCCAGGTCGAGACGTTCATCGTCTCGATCCCCCGCGACGTGCCCTATCTCGGCCCCCTCAAGGATGGCGAGACGATCAATGCCAAGGGCTATCTGATCCGCAAGGGTAACCGCTCGATCTATCCGTCAACCGACATGTCCGTGCTGGTGAAGGTCACCGGCGAAAGCGGCCGTGTCGGCTGGGGTGAAACCTATGGCATCGTCGCACCGCAGGCCGTGAAGGCCATCATCGACGACGTGCTGGGGCCGGCCATCATCGGCCGCGACCCGTCCGACCCAGTCGTGATCCATGAGGATCTTTATGACCTCATGCGCGTACGCGGGTTCTTTGGCGGCTATTATGTCGACAGCCTTGCGGGCGTCGACATCGCGATCTGGGACCTGTTCGGGAAGGCTGTCGACCGTCCCCTGTCCAGCCTGCTCGGCGGGACGCGCCACCATGCACTCCCTGCCTATGTGTCCGGCCTGCCGAAGGCGACGCTGAGGGAGCGCTGCGACCTCGCGGTCGAGTGGGTGGGCAAGGGATATCGCGGAATCAAGTTTGCAGCAGCCGTGTCGGAAAAAGACATCGTCGCCGAGATGGCGGCCTTGCGCGAGGCTGTCGGTCCCAACATCGACCTGATGGTCGACCTCCACTGGAAGTTCACGGCCGGCGAGGCCATCCGTGTCATTCGGCAGCTCGAGGCCCACAACCTTTACTTCGCTGAGGCGCCCTGCGAGCCGGAGGACATAGAGGGGCAGGCGCTTGTCGCACGCGGCATCGGCTGCCCCCTGGCGATCGGCGAGGAGTGGCGCACCAGCTTCGAATATCGGCCGCGCTTCGAGCGCCGCTGCATGTCGATCATCCAGCCCGAAATGGGCCACACCGGCGTCACCGAGTTCCTGCACATCGGCCGCATGGCGCATGCGTTCCACGTCGACACGATCCCGCATGCATCGATTGGCATCGGCGTCTTCATGGCGGCGAGCCTGCACGCTACCGCCTCACTGAAGCGCGTTCCCTATCACGAGTACCAGCACTCAATCTTCGACAAGAACCTGCCCTACGTCAGCGGCGACATGGCCTGTGCTGCCGGCTTCTACACGATCCCGTCCGGCCCCGGTCACGGTGTCGAGCCGGCCGCCGCCGTCTTCAATCACCTCGTCGCATGAGGGTCTCCGGGATGACCGAACGACGACGCTTCCGGGGCGTCTACCCTGTCCTCTACGCCTTATTCGATGCTGCGGGCCAACTGGATCGCAACGCGATGGCGGCCCAGGTGGAGCATTGCGTGGCAGCCGGCGCGCATGGCGTGATGGTGCTCGGCCTCGTCACCGAGGTGCACAAGATGGACGAGGCAGGCCGTCGTGGGGTGGTGTCCATGGTCGGCGAACTCGTCGCCGGCAGGGTGCCCTACGCGGTGACCATCGGCGAGCCCGACATCGACGGTCAGGTCGCGTTCGCCAAGTTTGCCCGCGCTCAGGGCGCCGACTGGGTCATCCTCCAGCCCCCGCCGGGCATCGGTCACACAGAATCGGATCTCGCGCGACACTTCGGGGCCGTCGCCGACAGGCTCGACATGCCAGTGGCGATCCAGAACAACCCTGTCAACCTTGCCAGTGCCATGTCGGCGGACGGATTGGTGACGCTGCTGCGCGCCCACCCCAACATCAGGCTCTTGAAGGCTGAGGGATGGTCGGTCGACATTGCACGCGTGATTGCGGCGCTGAATGGCGAGGTCGATGCCTTCGGCGGCCATGGCGGACTGGAATTCGTGTCGCTGATCGAAAGCGGCGGTGCCGGGCTCATTCCCGCACCGGATTGCCTCGCACTTCAGGTCTTCATGTTCGAGGCGTTGACCAGTGGCGACCCGGCTCGGGTTGCCCAGGCCCGCGCAGTCCACAAAGAGATCTTGCCGCTGGTCGTGTTCATGACCCGGTCGATCCCGGGCCTGCTCTGCTACGGCAAGCGGCTGATGGCGCGACGCCTGGGACTGGCCGAGGTCCACGACCTGCAGCCTGCCCTGACGCCCTCAGCCTTCGGCCTTGCCCAGATGGCGCGGCTGCTGGGCGACATTCAGGCGGCGGAAAGACGGTATCTCTGGCCAGGCGGGTGACGGTCCCTGGCGCATGCAGACAATCATGAAAAGCAACACAAGGGAGGACGCGATGACAGGCATTCCGATGAAGCGCAGGACGCTGCTGTCCGGGGCGTTGGCGGCGGCGGCACTCGCCGCAGGCCCCGCGGCCGCGCAGACGATCGAGCTGGAATTCCCGACCTGGCAGGCAGAGGAGCCGGGCCCGGCCGATTTCTGGAACGAGGCGGTCAAGGCCTTCGAGGCCAGCCATCCCGGCGTCAAGATCAACAAGTACCAGATCCCGTTCAAGGACTACATCGACCGCACCACCGTGCGTTTCGCATCGAAGCGTCCGCCTGACATCGTCCAGTTGCCGACGCGCAATTTCGCGGCCTTTGCCCAGCAGGGCTGGCTGATGCCGCTCGACGAGCTCATGGCCGGCACCGACATCAAGCAAGCCTACATCCCCCTGCAGCAGGAGATGGTGTGGGAGGGCAAGACGCAGGGTGTCCTGCTCATGGCCTACGGGATGGTGTTCTTCTACAACGAGAAAATGCTGGCTGACGCTGGCGTCAGCGTGCCCAAGACCCCGGACGATTTGCTCAAGGCGATCAAGGCGACCACCAATTCTGCTGCCGGCACGTTCGGCTGGGGGGCGACCACGTCGGAGCACCCCAACATCTTCGTTGACTGGTCAGCCTGGGCGACAGGGCTTGGCGCATCCCTGTTTACGAAGGCAGGCCAATACAATCTGACCGACCCGAAGACGGTTGCAGCAATCGACAGCTTCCGGCAGGCGGTCAAGTCCGCACCGAAGGGCACCTCCACCGAAACGGCTCGCCAGCTCTTCGTCGACGGCAAGATCGCCATGATGCGCGACGGCCCCTGGGTCGCGGCGCTGATCGCCAAGGCACCGGACGCGGTGCGCCCGAACCTCAAGGTGGGCACCATGCCATTCCCGGTGGTAGCTGGCGGCACCTCGAACAGCATCCACATTCCGGTGGGACTGGATCCGGCGCGGCAGAAGCTGGTCTGGGAGTTCATCACCATGATCTCGCGGCCGGAGTGGCAGGCGCGATACTTCAAGCTCGTGAAGGCACCCTCCCCCCGCAAGGATGTCGCGAGCGACGCTGAGGTAGCAAAGGATCCGATGCTCTCGCTGGCGATGGACGCCGCCGGCAAGGCGGAGAACCTCTTCCCGACGGCAGCCGCGGCGCAGCTCGGCTACGCCCAGATTGCCAAGCTGGTGGGCGAGGCCGGTATCCGTCTCGTCAACACTGAAACGCCGACGGAGACGGTGCTGAAGGCTCTGCAGGACGAGCTCTCCCGCCGCGTGCCGATCAAATGAGCGGCGCGGTGGCGTGACGAGCGCGCCGATGGGCGCCCGTGCCCGGACCATGCAGCAGCAGGAGCGGCGCTTCGCGTTCGCGCTCCTGTTGCCTGCGCTCGTCACGACGGGACTGCTAATCGTCTATCCGATGTACCTCGTCATCTCGCTGAGCCTGCGGGAAGGCAAGAGCATGAACTTCCTAGACAGCACCGGCCAGGTGTTCGGCCTTCAGCACTATGCCGACGTTCTCAGTGATCCCGGCACATGGACCAGCGTCGTTACGACGCTGGTCTACACCGCCGGATCGATGCTTCCGTCCTTCCTGATGGGGTTGGCGCTTGCCTTGCTGCTCAACACGACTTTTCCGGGCCGCCGCCTGTTTCGCGGCCTCATCCTGCTGCCATGGGCGGTGCCAGGAGTTCTCGTCAGCGTGCTGTTTCTGTGGCTGCTCGATGCGTCGTACGGTGTCGTCAATGCCATGCTGCGGCAAGCCGGGCTGATCAGCACTGACATTGCCTGGTTCACCGACGAGCGCACGGCGCTTGGCGCGGTCATCGCGCCGACGATCTGGAAAAGCTTCCCGTTCTTCACGCTGACCATCCTCGCCGCCCTGCAGGCTGTTCCGGGCGAGCTCTACGAGGCCGCACGCATGGACGGCGCAGGCCGATGGCAGCGCTTCCGGTATGTCACCTGGCCCGGCGTGCGCGGTGCCGCAGTGCTTGCATTGGTGCTGAACACGCTCTGGGCCTTTCGCGAGTTCGACATCATCTTCGCCACCACGGGCGGTGGTCCCTACCGTGCCACCGAGACGCTGGGCATCCGGGCCTACCAGGAGGCGTTCTCGTATTTCGAGATCGGGCGGGCCTGCGTGCTGGGAATCGTCATGCTCGCCATCGCGCTCGTCGTGGTGCTGGCCGCGCGGCGACCACTGCAGAAGGAGTTCTTCTGATGCAGGGGATGGTGCGGCCCCTGGTCTTGACGCTGATCACCGGTCTCATCGCCGCGCTGGTTCTGTTCCCCGTCTACTGGATGATCGTCACGGCCACGGTCCCCTCCCACATCGTCCTGTCGCGAAACCCGCCGCTGGTTCCCCACCTCGCCGACATGAACCTGGCCGCCTTCGCCGGGGTGATGGCCCGGCGTCCCGTCCTGCAATGGCTCGCCAACTCTCTGCTGGTCGCCTCTGCGTCGGTGGCCCTGAGCCTCGTCATCGCGACGCTCGCCGGGTACAGCCTGTCGCGGTTCCGCAGTGCCGCACAGGAGCTGTCGGGCATGGCCCTGCTGGTCAGCAAGATGCTGCCCGGCAGCCTGATCGTCATTCCGTTCTACATCATGGCGGCCAACGCCAATCTCATCGACAACAGGCTGGCGCTCGTGATCGCCAACACCTCTGTCGGCGTGCCCTTTGCCACATGGATGATGAAGGGCTTCTTCGACGGCATTCCTGCCGATCTCGATGCCGCCGCACGCATCGACGGCTGCTCGCGCCTGCAGGCCCTGCGCTACGTGGTACTTCCCGCGGCGCGGCCTGGCCTTGCCGCAAGCGCCATCTACCTCTTCATCGTGTCCTGGGCTGACTTTGTCTTCGCCCGCACGCTCGTCACCGACCCGCGCCTGTGGACGGTGACGACCGGGCTCGCCTCCTTCGTTGGCGAGCACAATGTCGATTGGCCGGGCCTGATGGCCGCCGGCACCCTGTCAATGCTGCCAGTCTTCGTACTGTTCCTGTTGCTGGAGCCCTGGCTTGTCAGCGGCATGTCGGCGGGCGCGGTGAAATGACCAGTGAGGAGAACCCGCCATGCATATCCTCGTCACCGGCGGTGCCGGACGCGTCGGCCGCCGCCTGATTCCGCAACTGCTGGCGCATGGTGACAGCGTCGCCTGCCTCGACCTCACGCCGCTACAGCTGGAGCATCCGGCGCTGAGCCAGGTTACTGGCGCGTTCGACGACGAGGCGGCGGTGGCCCGCGCCATGACCGGAGCGGAGGCCGTGGTCCACATTGGTGCCTATATGTCGTGGATCGCAGCGGACGTGCCAAAGCTGTATGCGGCCAACGTGACAGGCACCTGGACAGTACTGCGCGCCGCAGCCGCCGCAAAGGTCCGGCGGTTCGTCTTCGCCAGCAGCGGCGAGGTCTATCCGGAGACGAGGCCCAAGCTGCAGCCGATTACGGAGGATCATCCCACCGAGCCCACGAGCGCCTACGGGATCACCAAACTGCTGGGTGAGGGCATGGTCGCGTTCTTTGCCCGCTCGACGGGAATGGAGACCGTCGTGCTGCGCTTCTCGCACACGCAGGATGCCGACGAACTGCTGGATCCAGAGAGCTTCTTTTCGGGCCCGCGCTTCTACCTGCGCGCCAGAATTCGCCAGCAGGAGGCATTCGGCAATACAGCCGTTGTCGAAACCCTGCGGCCTCATGACGATGGCCGCGAAAAGCTTCTCATCAGCCGTGGCAGGGACGGCACGGTGTTCCGCATGCCGATTACCGACACGCGCGACATTGTCGCCGGCCTTGTCGCCGCGCTCGACAGCCCGGCCGCAGTCGGCCGTACCCTCAACCTCGGGACCCAAGAGTCGATCGCGTTCGACGCCGCGGTGTCTCACCTGCACCGGGCGACCGGACTGCCGGTCGTCGACGTGACCCTGCCGATTCCGGCCGTCGACTACACGACGTCGCGCAAGGCCGCCATCGACTTACTCGGGGTGGCGCCGGCCTGGACCTTCGGCGCGATGGTCGAGGACGCCCTGCGCCGGCGCGGAGGCACCGCATGACCACACGCCTGGCTGTGCAGAGAGGAGTCCGCTCGTGAAGATCGCATCCATCGAGGCCATTCCTCTCGAGGCCTCCTTCGCACGCATCTTTGGCGGTGCCGACAAGGTGCCGCCCCAGCTCTACCGCCCGGCTTCGCACTTCCAGACAATCGTACGGTCCGGGCAGTTTGCGACGCTGGTCGTGGTCCGTGCCGAGAATGGCACAACGGGCGTGGGCGAGGCCTTCGGCCTGCCAGATCCCGTCGCCAACGCCAGCCTGGTGAAGCGCGTCATAGCACCGGGGCTCGTCGGCGTTCAGATCGGCGATCCCTGGGAGATGCTGGCCGAGCACCGGGCTTACTTCGCCGCCATGGGCCATGGTCGCGGGCAGGCGGGCGAGGCGGTCAGTGCCGTGGATACCGCCCTATGGGACCTGAAGGCCAAGCTCGCCGGCGTGCCCCTTGCCACGCTTCTCGGCGGCACGCCGGGGCCCGTTCCGGTCTATGTCAGCCCGGTGCCGTTCCTGCCGACACCGGACGAGTCGGCGCATGCCGCGGTGGCCTTCCTTGCCCAGGGCTGGCGCGCGATCAAGCTGAAGATCGGCCGGGGCATCGCGACAGACCTCGACCATATCGGCGCGGTGCGAGCCGCCATCGGTCCCGACGCGGACCTGATGCTCGACGTCAACTGCGCCTATGACGAGGAGACCGCCATCGCCCTGGGTCGCCAGCTCGGTCGCTTCCCTGTGACCTGGTACGAGGAGCCGATCCCGCCAGGCGACCCGGCCGCGCTGGCGCGGGTACGTTCCAGCTCGGCGGTCCCCATCGCGACGGGCGAGAACGAGTTCATGGTTTCGGACTTCCAGGCTCTGATCGAAGCCGGCGCCGCCGACTTCCTGATGCCCAACATCGCCCGGGCTGGCGGGGTCAGCGGCCTGATGCGCATCGGCCGTCTGTGCGCGGACGCCGGCGTCGGACTCAGTCCGCACGGTGTCGGCAGCTGCGTCTCTGTCGCGGCTGCCTTGCACATATGCAGGGCAGCTCCAGGCTTCGCTTTCTACGAGGCCAACAAGCTCCTGAACCCGTTGCGCGATGACATGCCGGCGGAACGACTTCATCTTGTCGAAGGGACCTACATCACGCCCGGCACGATCGGCCACGGCGGCGACCCGCGGCCGGAGTTCCTGATCGACTACCGCGTCAATAGCTGACGGCCGGGTCCATCGAATTCGGCGATAGTTCCTCGCCTGGGTCGACCGGTTCTACCGTTGCCGGCTGCGGGAGCCTATCGGAGGCTACCCGCCTGCCGAAGCCGAGGAGCTCTACAATGCCATGCTCGATGAGCAGAGGCTGGCGGCGTGCCTCAAACGAAATGCCCTCCGGCGAAGCTGGGGCGGTTCACGGCGAACATAACGGCTGTGGACGCGACGTGATGTGACATTGCAGAGCCGGCACGCCGCCCCACCTATCGTCGCCTTGGCCGTAATCAGGATCGCTCGATCCCCCGGCATGACGTCTACGACGACCAAGCCGGACGGGATCAAGGACGAGAGTTGGAGCTGCCGACGCATGTTGCTGACCTCGCTGACGAATCCGCGACACTCGATCAACGAACATCATCGAATATGAGTCAGACCCAGGGTTGGACGCCGATTCACAGAATGCTGGGATGGGGCACTTTCTGAGCCTTTTGCGTTTAGTCTGACAGCGCCCCGCTTCCGGCGGATGCGAAGTCTGCAGAAATTTGCCGCACTGCACGGCTCGATCCACAATCACGTCAACTCGGAGCGCACCCTCTTCAAAAGGCAGACATTCAAGGATCGCCGAACCGCCGCTCGGGCTGAGTGGCGGCAACTCTGCCCGGCGTGAGGAATACTGGGGCCGCCCACCTTCTGGGACGTCTCATTTGGTCTGATAGCACCCTCACACCTGGCTATGCCGGCGCGGATGCTGTGGTGGCATCAAGCCACCACGA
>JBMOJG010000095.1:0-8281 GCA_049316925.1 Alsobacter sp.
GGTTGATCTGCACGTCGACCGTGCGCTCGTTCGACACGTCGCTGCCACCGGCCAGCGATTCGCGCGGCACGGTCTCGCCGGGCCGCACGGCAAGGACAGCAAGAATCTCGCGCTCGCGTTCGGTGATGCGCACCGGCTCGTCGTCGCGCCGCAGCTCGCCCCGGTCGGGCCGGAACGTGAAGGGACCGAACCGCACCGCCTCGGCCGGGACCGGCGGCGGCATGTCGGCACTGGCGCGCCGCAGGACATTGCCGAGCCGCAGTACGAGCTCGCGCGGCTCGAACGGCTTCGGCAGATAGTCGTCGGCCCCGATTTCCAGCCCGCGCACCCGGTCGCCAGCATCCGCACGCGCTGTCAGCATCACGATCGGCACGCGCGATCCGGTCCGGATCCAGCCCGCCAGCTCGAAGCCGTTCTCACCCGGCATCATCACGTCGAGGACAAAGCCGTCGAACACCATGCTGGCAATGCGTGCCCGGGCCTCGACCGCATCCTTCGCGGTGGTGATTCGGTAGCCATGCTCGGCGAGGAAGCGCGACAGCAGATCCCGCAGGCGGCGGTCATCGTCGACGACCAGCAGATGCGGCGCATCGTCAGCCGGGACCGGCGTGGGCCGAGCGGCGTTCATTCCGGTGCGGCTCCGGACGATCCGGCAACCGGAGCCGGGCGATCGGCAGGATCGATCATGGCGCGCAGGAACTGGCTGGCCGCCTGGGCCACGGCCGGGCCGCTCTCGGCAATGGCGCGCGTGATCCGGTCGGTTTGCAGGCGGGCGAGGTCCAGCGCCAGCGCCTCGCCGCGCGCCGTCGGAAACAACAGCCGCTGGCGGCGGTCCGTCAGCCCGGCGCGCTGCTCGACGTAGCCCTTCTCGATCAGCTCCTTGAGCACCCGGTTCAGGCTCTGCTTGGTGATCTTGAGGATGTCCAGCAGGGCCGCAATGGTGAGGCCCGGATTGCGGTGGACGAAATGCAGCACGCGATGATGCGCACGGCCGAAACCATACTGTTCGAGGATCCGGTCAGGGTCGCCGACAAAGTCGCGGTAGGCGAAGAACAGCAGCTCGATCAGCTCGAACTGCGGGCCCGGCACCGGCGGCGTTGCGGTCGGTCCGGCGACGCGGGGGTCCATCAGGCTCTGCATCGAATCCGCCAGCATCGTCAGTTACGTCAGCGTTGTTGACATATTTCAGGTTGATTGTTACTCGTCAAGGCCTCGCGGAGAAAGGAAAGTACCGGCCGGCTTGCCCGACCGAGTCGAGACCGCGACAGACCCAAGGAGATCAGGCCATGTCCGTCATCCCGTTCGACCGGCGCGAAGGCAGCATCTGGTTCAACGGCCAGCTTGTGCCGTGGGCCGATGCCCGCGTCCACGTCCTCACCCACGGCCTGCACTATGCGTCGTGCGTGTTCGAGGGCGAGCGCGCCTATGGCGGCCGGATCTTCAAGTCGACGGAGCATTCGGAGCGCTTCCTGCGATCAGCCGAACTGCTCGATTTCACCATTCCGTATTCGGTCGGCGCACTCGATGCCGCCAAGGCCGAGGTGGTCGCCGCGAACGGCTTCCAGAACTGCTACGTGCGCCCGGTGGCCTTCCGCGGCAGCGAGATGATGGCGGTTGCCGCCCAGCATGCCGCGATCCACGTCGCCATCGCGGTGTGGGATTGGCCGTCGATGTTCGACGTCGACCAGAAGATGAAGGGTATCCGGCTCGACATCGCCGAGTACCGCCGCCCCGATCCGCAGACCGCGCCCTGCCATTCCAAGGCGGCCGGCCTCTACATGATCTGCACCATCTCCAAGCACCGGGCCGAGAAGAAGGGCTATGCCGACGCGCTGATGCTCGACTGGCAGGGCCGCGTCGCCGAATGCACAGGCGCCAACGTGTTCTTCGGCAAGGATGGCGCCCTGCACACGCCGATCGCCGACTGCTTCCTCGACGGCATCACCCGCCGCACGGTCATCGACCTGGCCAAGCGCCGCAGCATCGAGGTGATCGAGCGCCGGATCATGCCCGAGGAGCTCGCTGGCTTCGATGAATGCTTCATCTGCGGCACCGGCGCCGAGGTCACGCCCGTGTCTGAGGCAGGCCCGTACCGATTCGTGCCGGCCACGCTGTCGCGCACGCTGATGGAGGACTACAGCGCCGAGGTGCAGCCCAAGGCGCGCGCCGCCTGACGCATCCGCCAGGGCAGCAGGAGCCGGCCGCGCGGCCGGCTCCTGCGACCTGGTTCATGGTGTCCAGCGGGCTGTCGCAGCGTCGTCCGCTTCCTTGGCGTCGATCCAGTCGCCGCTGGTACCGTCGGGATGGTGCTCTTTCTTCCAGAAGGGCGCCCGCGTCTTCATGAAATCCATCAGGAACTCGGCCGCCGCAAAGGCCGCGGCCCGGTGGGCGGAGGCTGTCACCACCAGGACGATCGGCTCGCCTGGTGCGATCCGGCCGAACCGGTGGATGGCAACCAGACCCTTCAGTGGCCACCGCCGCATGGCCTCGGCCGCGACGCTGCCGATCTCCGCCTCGGCCATGCCGGGGTAATGTTCGAGCTCCAGCGCCGCCAGCCGGCCGCCCTCGGCCCGGCACAGGCCCGTGAAGGTTACGACGGCGCCAATATCGTTGCGCCCGGCGGTGAGGGCCGCAGCCTCGGCCGCCGTGTCGAACGCGGCAGCCTGGACGCGGACCGTCACCGGAACGTCCACGTCAGCCCCCGGTCATCGGCGGGAAGAACGCGATCTCCCGCGCGCCGGCAAGGACGGTGTCAGGCTTCACGTGCCTTTTGTCGATCGCCGCACGCACGACCGCCGGGTTCTCGAACGCGTGCGCGTATTCCTCGCCCCGGCCCGCAAGCCAGACAGCCAGGTCGGCGACCGTGGTCACGCTGGCCGGCACCTCGACATCCTCGTCGGTCTTGCCAATCCGCTCGCGCACCCAGGCGAAATAGACGATCCGCACCGGTCAGGCTCCGTGGTCGACGAGATGGTGGATGCCCGCACGGAAATAGTCGTAACCGGTGTAGAGCGTCAGCAGGGCCGCCACCCACAGTAGCCAGAGCCCGATCGTCACGGTGCCGGGCAGCACGTGCTCGCCGGCCGGTCCGGCAATCAGGAAGCCGAGAGACACCAGTTGCAGGGTCGTCTTCCACTTGGCAACAGTCGAAACCGGCACGCTGACGCGCAACTCGGCCAGATATTCGCGCAGCCCCGAGACCAGGATCTCGCGTGACAGGATGACGATGGCGGCCCAGATCGACCAGCTCTGGATCGTCCGGTCGGCCACCAGCATCAGCAGGCAGGCCGCCACCAGCAGCTTGTCGGCGATGGGATCGAGCATGCGCCCGAGCGTCGATTGCTGCTGCCAGGCCCGCGCCAGGTAGCCGTCGAAGAAGTCGGTGATGGCCGCCGCGACGAACACACCGAGCGCCACCCAGCGCATCCAGAACTCGTCGGGCCAGAACATGCAGCCGACGACGACAGGCACGGCTACGACGCGCCCATAGGTCAGCACATTCGGAAGATTGAACGGATTGGCCCGCTTCATGCTGCTCGCCGGGGTCATGCGGCGCCGAGGAAACATGCCGGGTGGGGGAGCGTCAACCGTCGAAAACCGGATCCCTCGGGCGTGAGCCGCGCGCCATGGTCGCGCTTCAGCCGCCCGTGTCGTGAAAATGGTCGTAGACGGCCCTGGCGGTCGCCATGTTGACGCCCGGTGTCCGTGCCAGGTCCTCAAGCGAGGCCCGAGCAATCGCCTTGGCGGTACCGAAATGCAACAGCAGGGCGCGCTTTCGCGACGGGCCGACGCCGGCGATCTCGTCCAGCGGGCTGCGGGTGAAGTCCTTGCGGCGTTTCGCCCGGTGCGTGCCGATGGCGAAGCGGTGCGCTTCGTCACGCAGGCGCTGGATGAAGTAAAGCGCTGGATCCCGAGGCGCCAGCTTGAACGGCTCGCGGCCGGGCACGAAGAAGGTCTCCCGCCCGGCATCCCGATCCACCCCCTTGGCAACGCCGACCAGCGGCACGCCCTCCACTCCGACCTCCGCGAGGGCGACCCGCGCCGCCTCGAGCTGGCCGCGGCCGCCATCGATCAGCACCAGGTCCGGCCAGGCCGGCAGGATCTCGCCGTCGCCCTCACCGGGTGCGGGGACGCCATCGGGCCTCGGCGTCTCCTTGGCGAGTCGGCCGAAGCGGCGGCGCAGCACCTCGCGCATCATGCCCATATCGTCGCCCGGCACGAGCTCCTCGGAGCGGATCGTGAAGGTGCGGTAGTGTGTCTTGGAAAATCCCTGCGCCCCGGCAACGATCATCGCGCCGACCGCATTGGTCCCCATGATGTGGGAGTTGTCATACACCTCGACGCGGCGTGGCGGGTTCTCGAGGCCAAACGCCTGGGCAATCGCCCCCAGCAGCTTGACTTGCGACGACGTGTCGGCGAGCCGCCGCCCCAGCGCCTCGCGCGCATTCGTCACCGCATGGTCCACGAGGTCGCGCTTCTCGCCGCGCCGCGGCACGGCCACCTCGACCTTGAATCCCGCCCGCGCCGTCAGCGCGCTGCCGATCAGCGCCGCGTCGTCGACGTCGTGTGACAGCAGGACAAGCCGCGGGGCCGGCTTGTCGTCGTAGAATTGGGTGAGGAAGGCGCCCAGCACCTCCGCCGCGGGGATGCTGCGGTCGGCGCGCGGGAAATAGGCGCGGTTGCCCCAGTTCTGGAAGTTGCGGAAGAAGAACACCTCGATGCAGAACTGGCCGGCCTCCTCGGCAAGGCCAAACACGTCCGCCTCCTCGACGCCCTGCGGGTTGATGTCCTGGCTGGCCTGGATCGCCGAGAGCGCCGCGAGCCGGTCGCGGTAGCGCGCCGCCCGCTCGAACTCGAGCGCGTCGGAGGCCGCCTGCATCTCGCCGACCAGCGCCTTCTTCACGCCCTGGCTGCCGCCACGCAGGAAGTCGCGCGCCTGCGCGGCCAGCCGGGCGTACTCGACATGGCCGACCTCGCCGGTGCACGGCGCCGCACAGCGCTTGATCTGGTGCAGCAGGCAGGGCCGCGTCCGGTTCTCGTAGTAGCTGTCGGTACAGCTGCGCAGCAGGAAGGCCCGCTGCAGCGCGTTCAGCGTCCGGTTGACCGCCCACACCGAGGCGAACGGGCCGAAATAGTCTCCCGGCCGGTTGCGCGCGCCGCGGTGCTTGGTCAGCTGCGGCGACACGTGGTCACCGGTGATGAGGATGTAGGGAAACGACTTGTCGTCGCGCAGCAGCACGTTGAAGCGCGGCTTCATCTGCTTGATCAGGTTGGCCTCGAGCAGCAGCGCCTCGGTCTCGGTCTCGGTGGTCAGGAACTCCATCGCAGTCGTCTCGGCGACCATCCGCGCGATGCGGTTCGAGTGGCCGACCCCGCGCGCATAGGAGGCGACGCGCTTCTTCAGGCTGCGGGCCTTGCCCACATAGAGCACGTCACCCGCCGCATCGATCATCCGGTAGACGCCCGGCCCGTTGGGCAGCGTCTTCCAGACGGCATGGATCACCGCGGCGCCGGCGGCCACCCCGGCGCCGCCCGCCTCGATGTCGAAGGCAAGGTCGACGCCGGAGTCCGAATCCTCGGGCTCGTCGACGGCCGGCGCGGCGTCGTCCTCGCCGTCATCGAACGGTTCGGGCGGGGCGTCGTCCTGCGGAGGAAGCGATTGCGGCGGGCGGCTCATCGGCCTCATGTAGGACGGCGCGGGCGAGCCGCAAAGCGGCAACGGGCCACGCAGCGGCGATGCGCACAGCATCGATCCTCCAAGACCGATCTCAGCCAATCCACCCTGCACACCGGGACGGATCGGCGCGCGATGGACAGGCGGCGGACCCGCCGGCACAGTGGCGCCGACACTGGAGAACGCCATGGCCCTGCATTTCACCGACACTGAGTTCTCAACCCGCCGCACGCGGCTGCTGGCCGCCATGGCCGCACGCCGCCTCGACGGCCTGCTGCTGTTCGCGCAGGAGAGCCATTTCTGGCTCACCGGCTACGATACGTTCGGCTTCTGCTTCTTCCAGTGCATCTATCTGGCCGCCGACGGCCGCATGGCGCTGCTGACCCGCTCGGCCGACCTGCGCCAGGCCCAGCACACCTCGACCCTGACCGACATCCGGATCTGGCGCGACGCCGGTGACGCCGACCCGACCCGCGAGGCCGCTGCCCTGGTGGCCGACCTCGGCGGCAAGGGCGCCCGCATCGGCGTCGAGTTCGACAGCTATGGGCTGACGCATTTCAACGGCCGCCGCCTCGAGGCATCGCTCGCCGGGATCGCCGACATGGTCGATGCGTCGGATCTCGTGCCACGGCTGCGGGCGGTGAAGTCGGCCGAGGAGATCGCCTGCGTCCGTCGCGCTGCTACGCTGTCGGACGCCGCCGACACGGCGGCGCTCGGGGCGATCCGGGCCGGGGCCGACGAGGGCGAGGTCCTCGCAGCCCAGCACGCGGCGATCTTCGCAGCCGGCGGCGATTATCCCGGCAACGAGTTCATCATCGGCTCGGGTCGTGACGCGCTGCTGTGCCGCTACAAGTCGGGGCGCCGGGCGCTCGATGCCGACGACCAGGTCACGCTGGAGTTCGCCGGCGCCTGGCGGCACTACCACGCGGCCCTCATGCGCACCGTTGTTGTCGGCCGGCCGCGCCCGCTCCATGTCGCTTATCACGCGGCGGCGCGCGAGGCGCTGCTGGCGTGCGAGGAGGCGCTAAGCCCGGGTTGCACGGCCGGTGAGGTCTTCGCCGCGCACCGGGCCGCATTCGACCGGCATGGCCTGTCCGAGCACCGCCTCAACGCCTGTGGCTACTCGCTTGGCGCGAAATTCACGCCGTCCTGGATGGATCCGCCGATGTTCTATGCCGACAATGCATGGATCATCGAACCCGGCATGGTGATGTTTGCCCACATGATCCTGATGGACTCGGCCAGCGAGACGGCCATGTGCCTGGGCCGGACCTATCTGGTTCGTCCGGATGGCGCCGAAGCGCTGAACGGGGCCGATCTGGACCTGCAGGTGCGATAGCGCTAAGGCTGGAGGCCTCGCACTGGCTCTCAAGCCGGGACGCGGGGAGTCAGGACGAGCCGTCGCCAAGGCGGCCGGGAGGCGCACCGATGACGAAGCTTTACCGCGGGCTCGCGCTCGCCGCGGCGGCACTGGTTCTGGCCGGGTGCCAGGGAGTTGGAGAGACCAGCCAGGCCCGTGTCGACGCTCCTGGCGTCCCTGTCGCGCTCGACACGCTGGAGGGCGCGCCTGAGGGGCTGCGCAGCAAGGTCAGCGACGAGATCATCACCCAGGCGTCGGCGCGTCGCATCGAGCTCGTCGCCAGCGGCGCCAAGCCGCGCTACCGGCTCAAGGGGTATCTGACAGCCTATTCCACGGACACCGGCGACACGGCGCTGGCGGTGGTGTGGGACGTGTTCGACAGCACCAAACAGCGGGCCCAGCGGGTCACGACCACCACCATCGCCAGCGGCCAGGCCAGCGACCCGTGGAGCCGAATCGGCGAGACACAGATCTCCAAGACCACGTCGCAGAGCATGAACCAGGTGGCCGCCTTCCTGGCGGGCTCGCCGATCGCCCCGGAGTCTCCGGCCCCGCGGGCCGCCGGCACGGCTGCACTGGGCTTCGACGCGGAGGAATAACGCGCCCGACGCTTTTCACGGCGATTGGCTGGTGATGGCGGCTGCGTCGTGCGGCAGTCATATTGTTCCCCCTGCACAGGGCTGATAGAGACCGGTTGGGGCTTGTGCGCTGCAGCGGTGCGGCGGGCGGCATGCCCTGCGATGCAACGGGAGCGGACCCGATGAAAGCCGACATCAAGCTCATCGCGGGCAATTCGAACCGGGCCTTGGCCGACGCCATTGCCACCTATCTCGAGGTTCCTCTCGCACGCTGCCAGGTCCGGCGCTTCGCCGACATGGAGGTCTTCGTCGAGATCCAGGAAAACGTCCGTGGCCAGGACGTCTACGTGATTCAGTCGACCTCGTTCCCGGCCAACGACCACCTGATGGAACTCCTGATCATCACCGACGCGCTGCGCCGTGCTTCGGCCCGCCGCATCACCGCGGTGCTGCCCTATTTCGGCTATGCCCGCCAGGATCGGAAGGCCGGTCCGCGGACGCCGATTTCCGCCAAGCTGGTGGTCAATCTGATCACCGAGGCGGGCGCCGACCGCGTGCTGACGATTGATCTGCATGCCGGGCAGATCCAGGGCTTCTTCGACATTCCAACCGACAATCTGTTCGCCGCACCGGTCATGGTCCGCGACGTCAGAGAGCGGTTGGAACTGT
>JBMOJG010000096.1:0-8276 GCA_049316925.1 Alsobacter sp.
CGAACGCTGATAGCTCGGCTCTCGAGCGATGGCTTCCGAACGGCGCTGCCGGTTCGCTCTCGCTGCCCTCCATGTGGGGTCTGACGGCGGCCATTCAGCACTACTGGACGCCGACGATCCGTCAGGCCCTGTTCGGCTCCTACATCAAGGCTGACATCGCGTCTTCGGCCTTCTGGGCAGCCAACGGCCCCGGCTTCAACCCCGGCAATCCGATCCGCGACTATGATTACTGGACTGTCGGCACCAACGTGACCTGGTCGCCAGTGAAGGATCTCGATATCGGCGCCGAGATCAACTACCTCAAGTTCAGCACCGGCAATGGTGGCCTGTTCAGCCCCATCACGGGTGATCCGGCGGCGAAGATCTACAGCAACGCGTCGGCGATCGTCGGTCGCCTGAAGATCCAGCGCGACTTCTGATCGACCACTTGGTCCAATCCAGACCCCCGGCGCCTGCGCCGGGGGTTTTTCGTTGTGGGTGGTCAACCATCGGGTTTGGCAGGCCGATTGTTCGGTCTGCAAGAGCCTCTCGGCACTTTGCCGGCCGCCCAGCAGCCGTCAGTCGGCCGCCGGAACCCGGCCGTCCTCGACCTGTCCGACAAAGCTGATGATGCGCTCGATCGTCGGGCTGTCGCGCAGCAGCGGCGCATGGCCCTGTCCGGGCACGATGTGGACCAGCAGTCCCCGATGCGCCTCGCTCATGGCCAGGAGCGTCTCTGGGCTCAGCAGGTCCGAGTTCTCGCCGCGGATCACCAGCACCGGTACCCCGCAAAGTCCAGCAAACAGCGGCCATTGGGTCGGCAGCGCGCCCTCGATGTCGATGGTAGCCAGCGGTTTCATGAGTGCCGGATCGTAGCTGCTCACCAGCCGGCCATCGCGCTCGACAAAGGTTCCCTGCGCCATCGCCAGCCAGTCGGCATCGCTGAGGCCGGGGAACTGCGCGCCCGAGATGTGCCGCATCAAGGCGACGGCATCGTCCATGTCCCGGGGCTCCGGCAGCTTGCCCACATAGGAGCGGATGCGCAGCAGCCCGGCGGGCTCGATCACCGGGCCGATATCGTTGAGCACGGCGCCGCGGATCAGTGCCGGCCGCACCCCCGACAGACCCATGGTGACGAGCCCGCCGCGCGAGGTGCCGACGAACACGGCCTCGGCGACGCCGAGCGCCGCCAGCACCGCCAGCACGTCGCCGACCTCGATTCTCGCGTCGTAATGGGTCCAGTCCGGATCGCGGTCGGACAGACCGCGGCCGCGATAGTCGAGCGCCAGCACGCGCCTCGGTCGTGACGCGCAAGTCGCGAGCGCCAGTGCCAGGTCGTGGAAGTCGACAGAATTCCGCGTCAGCCCGGCAAGGCAGACGACGGGAAGCCCGTGGCCCGTCTCGGCCCCGTAGTCCCGCGTGTGCAGGCGCAGCCCGTCGGCGGCGGTGACATAGTGGCTGCGGAAGCCCGCTTCGGCCTGATCCATCGGAAATCCCCCGTGGCGCGTGCGGCGCGACCTTCTACCGGGAGACGCCGCGCTTCAAGTCCGCCTCGACCATCAGTTCGGCGGTGTCGCCGAGCCGGCTGCGGTAGACCTGCAGGTTCTCCATGACGCGCTGCACATAGTTGCGCGTCTCCGTGAAGGGGATGCGCTCGATCCAGTCGACCGGGTCGATCGCCGATGAGCGTGGATCACCAAAGGCCTCGATCCAGCGCCGCACATTGCCGCCGCCCGCATTGTAGGCGGCGATGGCGAGCACATAGGAGCCCTTCCAGTCCCCCATCAGCTCGCCCAGATGGCTGGCACCGAGCTGGGCATTGTAGGAGGGATCCGCCGTCAGCCGGTCGGCCGCATAGCCGAGCCCGGCCCGGACCGCCGTCTGGCGCGCCGTCGCCGGCATCAGCTGCATCAGGCCGCGCGCCCCGGCCGACGAAACGGCCTTGGGGTCGAATGCGCTCTCCTGCCGGGCGATGGCCCACACAAGCGCCTTCTCGACGCTGCGCGCCGGCTCGTCGAAGCGCGGCACGCCGATCAGCGGGAAGGCGTGGTCGTCCACCGGCAGGCCGCGCTGGCTGGCGGTCTTGCCCACCACCAGCAGCGCCCGGGCATCGTTGGCGCCGGCCGGGATCGCCGCCAGCGCGTCGATCACGGCGGGATCGTCCAGGCGCAGCGCCAGGTCGGCCAGCAGCGGCATGGCCAGATCGCGGGCCTCGGCCTCGTACAGCAGCCGCACCGCCTGCAGCGGCGGCAGCGTGCCGTGCAGCGCCAGCTCGCCGCGCAGCACACGGCGCACCGGCAGCTCGCGCCAGCCGAGCCGGACCCGGGCAAGCTGGCCGTACCAGGTGGTCGGGTGCACGGCCGCCCGCCGGTAGGCCTCGTCGGCCGGCAGCCCGGCCGCCTCGGCGGCACGACCCAGCCAGTAGGCGGCGCGCGCCATCGAGATCGGCGTCGTCGCCAGTCGTCCGGCCTCGGCAAAGTGCTGCCTTGCGACGCCGGCATCGGCCAGGAACCGCAGCGCGATCCAGCCGGCATGGAACTCGGCATCGATGCGGCTCGCCGTGAGCCCGCCGGCCGGCGCAGCCCGGACCACCTCATAGGCGAGGCGCTGCTCGCCCAGATCGAGAAGCTTGCGCGCCATCACGCGCCGCTCGGTCCACCATGCCTCGGGGTTGCCCAGCCCCTGCGGCTCGCGGCTGACGCCGGCGAGCACGCGCGCGGCCTCCACGGGCTTGTCCGTCCTGCGCAGGTAGTTGGCGCGGCTGAAGGCCACCACCGGGTCGGTCTGCAGCGTCTTGGGCAGCGCGTCGAGCTGCGCCAGCGTATCGGGCGCCAGGCGGGCCGCCGCCATGCGGACCTTCGCAAGCCGCACCCAGTCCGGCCCGGCGCGGGCGGCGGCCCGCTGCGCGGCTGTCCAGTCCTCGTCGTAGAGCAGTCTCGCCGCACGGGCGCGATGGTCCGCCGCCTCGATCAGCTCGGGAAAACTCTCGATGATCCTGGTTTCGGTCTCGGAGCCGAACTCGCCCTCGCGCCAGGTCGTCCGGACCAGCGCCGCCGCCTCGGCCATCCGGTTCTCGTCGACAAGCGCCTTGGCGAGCAGGATCCGCCCCCACGCCGTCGCCGGCGGCGCCTTGCGGAAGAACGCCCGCACGGCCGCATGGTCGGGCCGGCTTGCGACCAGCGCCTCCTCGGCGCGCCGCCGCATGCTGGCCTGCATCGGCCAGTCGGGATTGTCGGTGGTGAAGCGCAGGATGCGCTCGAGCCCGACCTCGCGCGGGTCGAAGCGGATCGCCAGCCATTCCAGCAGGGCCCGTGCGGGCGCATGGCTGATGGCGCGGGCAGCCGCATCACCGCCCGCCACGTCGCCGCGGCGGTAGAATTCGATGGCGGTCTTCAGCACGGCAATATCGACAGGCGGCTGCGGCGGGGGCTCCGGCGGCTTGACCGCGGCCGCGCCAAGGCTTGACGTCGTGACAGGCTCCGGAGGCTCCAGCGCCGCCAGCCGCAGCGCGCCGTCCTCTGCCGGCATCACTGCGCCGCCCAGCGCGCCCAGCGCGACGCAGGCGAAGAGGGTGGCGCTGAGCCGTGCTGCGACCGATCGGGCCATGGCATCCTGAGCGTAACCGGGGACCCGGTCCGTACCGGGGCCCGTCGAAGTCATCCCGGCCGGGGAACGGCCTGCCGGACGGGCGCTTCCAAGACTGTGGGCCGGCACGGTTGACGAAAGCCTAATGCCGCCGGGCCGCCTGCATGGCCGCTTCTGCCAAACGACCGTGGCGGCAAGGCGGCAGGCCTGCGGCAGGCCGGGCCTTTCCCCGCGTGCCCACAGCGTCTATGTGTGGGCCTGATGACGAACGAGCCCAGGCCGCAGTCGCGGCAGCGAGGGCCACAAGAGGACGCGTCCGATGTCGGAAACCCATGCAGCCACCCGCAGCCGGCTGCGCGGCTCCCTGCCTGCGCTGGTCACGCCGTTCCGCGACGGTAAGCTCGACGAGGCGGCGTTCCGCGCCCATGTCGAATGGCAGATCGCCAGCGGCAGCCACGGCCTGGTGCCGGTCGGCACCACCGGCGAGAGCCCGACCCTGTCGCATGACGAGCACAAGCACGTCGTCGAGTGGTGTATCGCCGAGGCCCGCGGCCGCGTGCCGGTCGTCGCCGGCGCCGGCTCGAACAACACCATCGAGGCGGTCGAGCTGGCCCGCCACGCCGAAAAGGCCGGCGCCGATGCAGTGCTGGTGGTGACGCCGTACTACAACAAGCCCGGCCAGGAAGGGCTCTACCAGCACTTCAAGGCGATCAATGATGCGATCGGCATTCCGATCATCATCTACAACATCCCGCCGCGCTCGGTGATCGACATGTCGGTCGACACCATGAAGCGCCTTTACGAGCTGCCCAACATCGTCGGCGTCAAGGACGCCACGGCGAACCTGGCGCGCGTCAGCATGCAACGCCAGGCGATGGGGCCGGATTTCATCCAGCTGTCGGGCGAGGACGCCACGGCGCTCGGCTTCATGGCGCATGGCGGCCATGGCTGCATCTCGGTCACCGCCAACGTGGCCCCGCGCCTGTGTGCCGATTTCCAGACCGACTGCCTCGCCGGCGACTACGCGGCCGCGCTGGCGCTGCAGGACCGGCTGATGCCGCTGCACACGTCCTTGTTCATCGAGACCAACCCGTCGGGTCCGAAATATGCGCTGTCGGCGCTCGGCCGCATGGGCGACGATGTGCGCCTGCCGATGGTCCCGGTGACGGAACCCACCCGGTCTGCCATCCGTTCGGCCCTGGTGCATGCCGGCCTGCTGAACGGCTGAGCCCGCAGAAAGCCGCATCGCCATCATGGCCAAGCCCGCCAGGGACATCTCGACCTTCAAGATCGCCGCGGACAATCGCAAGGCCCGCTACAGCTACGAGATTGGCGAGACCTTCGAGGCGGGCATCGCGCTCACCGGCACCGAGGTGAAGTCCCTGCGCGGCGGCAAGGCGACCATCGGCGAAAGCTATGCGGGCGAGAAGAATGGCGAGCTCTGGCTCGTCAACGCCTACATACCGGAATATCTGCAGGCCAATCAGTTCAACCACGAGGCGAAACGGCCCCGCAAGCTGCTGATGCACCGGCGCGAGGTCGACAAGCTGACCGCCGCCGTGCAGCGCGAGGGCATGACCGTGGTGCCGCTGAAAATCTACTTCAACGAGAAGGGCCGGGCGAAGGTCGAACTGGCACTGGCCCGCGGCAAGAAGCTGCACGACAAGCGCGAGACCGAGAAGGCCCGCGACTGGGCCCGCGACAAGGCCCGCCTGATGCGCGACAAGGGCTGAGATCGGCCACCCTGGTCAACGCGGCCTCCCGGTCAGCCCGGGAACGGCAGCGCCTCCAGCGCGGTCTCGTGGCTGCCATCCTCTGACCGTTCCACCCGGTAGGCGGTGCTGCCGGGCTTCAGCGTCCACACCGTCTCCAGCATGGTTCCCCGAAACTGCATCACCGCGGCATCATCCAGCGCATAGCCCGCCGCCAGCGTCCCGTCGGCGACCATGCGATGATAGGTCGGCCGCCGCTGCACTTCGCCGTCGTAATGTGGGCAATGGCTGCCCGGCAACAGGCCGATACAGCCCTCGATCGCACGCAGCGGACCGGCCCAGCTGTCGGTCGTGCCGGCCTCGAACCAGCACAGGCCGCCGGCACTGCCGCCTGACAGCACCGCGCCGCGTTCCCAGGCCCGCCGCAACGCGGTGTCAAAGCCCCAAGTGCGCCAGACTGCCAGCATCGAGCGCGTGTTGCCGCCGCCCACATAGACGATGTCGGCCTCGCTCAATGCGGCGTCGAGGTCGACCGGCACCGGCGCGAAGAAGTTGAGCGTCCGCGGGACGCCACCGGCTGCGATCACCTGGTCGTAGACCAGCCGCACGGAGGCGTCGGGGTTGCCGGCTGCCGTCGGCACATACAGCACTCGCGGCTGCGACCGCCCGGCCAGGCCGACCAGATGGGTGAAGAACGGCGCCGGATCAGGATGGCCACCGCCGCGCACCAGGATGGTTCCGGTCACTGCTCGGTCTCCTGGCTCAGCCATTCCGGCACCTCGGCGACCACGCCCGCCAGCGGCCGGAACACGAAACTCACCCGGTGCGCTCCCGGCGGAACCGGCACGGCGCGGAACAGCACGTCACCGCGCACCAGCGGCGCGGGGTTGCCGTCCACTTCCGCCGCCCACCACGGATGCCACATGTCGGCCAGCACCACCCAGCCGCCATCCGGCGAGGTGACATCCACCTCGACGCGCGTATCGCCATGGCTGGCGAGTGTCGCCTGTCCCGGCCGGGCGTTCGGCCGGGCGCGGCCGGGCTCCTCGAGCACCACCGTGTCGCGCGGGTCGCTCTCGGGCCAGACGCCCGTCTCGATCATCGCCTCGAAATCCCCCCGGACCGACCGGTGGGCAAAGCGCACCCGCGGCATGGCGCCCGGATTTTCATACACATAGGCGTCGGGCGTGCGCTCGATGAAGCGCAGGTCGCCAGGCCTGAGCGCCTTGTCGATCTGCTCGACAGGCACACCCGTTGCGATGAAGCGCAGGCCCAGCATGTCCGACAAGCGCGACCGGTAGGACGGGAACAGCGCCGAGAAGGTCCGCTGCGACGGCACGGCCACGTGGTCCTGCGCACCCGTCGCCCGCGTATAGAGATCCAGCCGCACCGGATTGTAGCCGAGCGTGCTCTCCAGCTTCTGCACCATCGCGGCGTTCGGCCAGTGGAAGTCGATGCCAGCGAGCTCGACCCTGTCGCGACGGTCGGGCCCCGACGTTCGCGCCAGCTCGCTGCGCAGCAGCGCGATGGTGGCGTTGGCGCTGTCCGGGCGCAGCACGTCGAACAGGGCCGGCGGGAGGGCGGTCGAGTCGTTCGGTCCGTTGTTGACGCCGAGGTCGAAGACGAGAACGGCCGCCACGAGCGCGGCTGCCGCGTTGGGGCGGGCCTGGCCGATCCGGGCCATCACCACCAGCGCGGCAGCGCCCAGCACCAGCCAGCCCGCTGCGGCGCCGAGCGGCGGCAGGGCCGGGACGACCTGTCCCTTCCAGGCCGCCAGCCCAAGCCCGCCAGCAAGGCCGGCGACCACCAGAACGCCGGCAGCCACGATGCGACCGCGCGACAGCGTGATGGTGCCGGATGCGATCCGGTGCACCGCATAGCCGGCCAGTACGGCGAAAACACCGCCGATCAGGAAGGTCGCGTCTGCCGGCCGCCGCCACAAATCGCCGCCAGGCAGCCGGAACAGCAGGTCGAAGGCCGGCGTGTAGCGTCCCACCGCATAGAGCAGCAGCAGGACGCCGGCTGCGGCAAAAACCCGGATCTCGCGCGCGGCCAGACAGCCGGCGGCAATGCCGGCCGCCAGTAACGCCACCAGCGGCAGGGCACCCGCATAGACGTCACCCATGTTGCGCGCCAGATAGAGGTCGGTCGGGCCCCACAGGATCGAGGGTGGGCCCCAGAAGTGATCCAGCGGCCCGTCCGTGCCGAACAGGTTGGCGCTCCAGAACGTGAACAGCGACACCGGGTGCAGCGAGCCCTTGGCCGCGCCGGCGAAGTCGATTTCGGGCCGGTTGCTCTCGCTCGCCAGCAGCAGTGTCATCACCAGCGGCAGCCCGGCCACCACGAGGCCGCCGGCCATGCCTGCGCCGATCGGCGCCACGGCTCGGCGCAGCGCCACCCACAGCTTTGGTTCTGCGATGAGATACCAGACCGTGTAGAACGTGAAGAACCAGGCGCCCAGCCATGCGACCTGGTCGCGGCCCAGTACCATGCAGCCGGCCGTGACCCCGGCGGCGAAGCCCCAGGGAGCCGATCCCCGCCGCAACCCCCGGTCGAGGCAGAGCAGCGCAATGCCCCACCAGGCAAAGCTCATGATCTGGCCGGTATGCTGGATCCGCCAGGCCGCCGAGGCGCCGAAGGCGAACGCCAGCGCCGCCACCACGGCGCCAGCCGGGTGCCAGCCCCGGTCACGGAACAGCAGCACCAGCGCCAGCGCCCCGAGGCCCAGCATGACGAAGCTCACCGCATCGGCGGCGACGAAGCTCGGCGCCTTGCTGAGCAGCGCCAGCAGCACATGCGGCGGCGAGAACACCAGCGACTGCGGATCGGCGATCTGCGGCGATCCGGCAAACACATAGGGGTTCCACAGCGGCAGCTGGCGCATCGCCAGTGTGTCGGCGAGAAACTGCAATTGCGGCTGGAAATGCGCCTTCGCGTCCCACGGGATAGTGACGCGGCCTGACAGCCATGGAAACGCGAGCGCCGTCCATGCAAGGGCGA
>JBMOJG010000097.1:0-8201 GCA_049316925.1 Alsobacter sp.
CCGTGCCCTGATCGAGGAGGTGCTGCTCTTCGCCCTGCCTTTCGCGCTGTTTGCGCTGTGGCTGACTGCGCGACGGCGCACGCCGCTGGCCCGCATCCACTGGGACGGCAACGTCTCCTGGCTGGTGATCGCCGGGCTTGTCTGTGCCAGCGGCTGGCTGCTGTGGACCGGTGTCTTCGCCGAGCGGCATACCGGTCGTTACGTGCCGGCCCACATGGAGGGCGGGCGCTTCGTGCCCGGCCGGGTCGAATGACAACCGTAGTTGCCCGCTTGCCGGCCAACGGGCCACAGGCGAGCCCGGCGGCGGCGGCCGTGCTGGCCATGCTCAACCGTGACGGCGAGGAGGCGCGACTGGTCGGCGGCGCCGTACGCAACACCCTGCTCGGCCTGCCGAGCGGAGACATCGACATCGCCACCACGGCGGTGCCCGAGATCGTGCTCCGCCGTGCCGCGGAGGCGGGATTGCGCGCCGTCCCGACGGGAATCGAGCACGGCACCGTGACGCTTCTGGTCGCCGGCGTTCCCGTCGAGGTCACCACCCTGCGCCAGGACATCGCCACCGACGGTCGGCGCGCAACGGTCGTGTTCGGCCGCGACTTCGCCCGGGACGCGCAGCGGCGGGATTTCACCATCAATGCGCTCTATGCGGCCGCCGACGGAACCATCACCGATCCGGTGGGCGGCCTACCCGATCTCGCCGCCCGCCGGGTGCGGTTCATCGGCGATCCGGAGCAGCGCATCCGCGAGGACTATCTCCGCATCCTGCGGCTGTTTCGCTTCCACGCCGCCTATGGCGAGGGGCCGCTGGACCGCGCCGCGCTCGACGCCGCCCTGCGCCAGCGTGACGGGCTCGCGCGCCTCTCGGCCGAGCGCATCCGCACCGAGCTTTTCAAGCTACTGGCGGCGCGACGGGCTGCGGCCATGCTTCAGGAGGTGGCAGACGCAGGGTTTCTCGACCGCATCCTCGCCACCGCCCCCGACACCGGTGCCTTCGCGACCCTTGCCGCGGAGAGTGCCCCCGACCCCGTGCTCGGCCTCGCCGCGCTGGCGCTCTACAGCCGCGACGACGCGCTGCGCCTGCAGGAGCGGCTGCGCCTGTCCAACGCTGACACCAGCCGGCTGGAGGTCGCCGCCCTCGTGCTGGCGGCCCTGCACAACACCACTGCCAGCCTTGGCTCCGGTCGCCTCCGCGCCCTTGCCTACCGGCACGGGATCTCCGCCGTGCGCGATGGCCTGCGGCTGTCCGCCGCCCGCGCCGGCGCCTGGCCCCTGCCCCTGGAGGCAGCGCGGGCTGCCCGCGTTCTGGACGAGCCGTTGCCGCGCTGCCCCTGGTCCGGGGCTGAACTGCTGGCGCGGGGCATTCCGGCCGGCCCCCGGATCGGCCGGATCCTGGCCCGCGCAGAGACTGCCTGGGTGGCCACGGACTTCCCCCAGGACGCCGCCCGGCAGGTGGCGCTGCTCGATGCCGCCATCGCCGCGGACGGAGACTCGACTCCCCTTCCCGGCCGGCCCGCGCTAGACTGACGCAGGAAGCCGGCGGCAGGCTTCGGCAGAGACGTTGCGATGGGCCGGGATCCGATCCGACCGCTCGACCTGGCGCGCCGCCTGGCTGGCCGCGGGGCACAATCCGCCCGGCGCTCAACCCAAAGCGACGGCACATGGCAGCGCGAAACCTTCACGCTGCCGCGCGACGAGGCCCGCGCCAAGGCGCGGGAGGCCTTCTGTGCGTTTCCGAAGGCCGCCTACATGACCGAGATCGAGTGGTGGCGCGAACTCGGCGATGGTCGCATCGAGTTCACCATCCGGCGCCTGCCGAGCGCCGACTGAGTCGCGCGCCGCCACGGTTTCGCCCCAAGGCCGCGCCAGCCTGCAGGTGCGGCGGACCGGACGCCTGGGCTCCGGGCCTGCGTGCATGTTCCTGCGCTCCCGCTGACGCGATCCCACGAAATCGTGTGGGGATGCGACAACCTTCGACCGTCTGCGGCGACGGGCACGCTTGATGCAGGCATGCTTCGCAGGTGACACTCCCATGACCGGGTCCGCGCCGTTGCGCCGACCAGCAGCGAGGCCAGAATGAGCGTCGACATCTCAACTCCCGCCACAATCGACGAATTGGCCGTGCGCGCCGCCGATGCGGCCGTCGAGCAGATCGGACTGGCCCGTGAGGCCATCGGCAAGGTGGTGTTCGGTCAGGAGCAGGTCGTCGAGAACGCCCTGGTGACGATCCTGGCCGGTGGTCACGGCCTCGTCGTGGGCGTGCCAGGCCTCGCCAAGACCAAGCTGGTGGACACGCTCGGCATCGTTCTGGGCCTGCAGGCCCGCCGCATCCAGTTCACGCCCGACCTGATGCCTTCGGATGTGCTCGGCTCCGAAGTTCTGGAAGAGACGGCCGACCGCCGCCGTGCCTTCCGCTTCATCAAGGGCCCGATCTTTGCGCAGTTGCTGATGGCAGACGAGGTCAACCGCGCCAGCCCGCGCACCCAGTCGGCCCTGCTGCAGGCCATGCAGGAATACCACGTGACCGTGGCGGGAGAGAGCCACGACCTGCCGCGGCCGTTCCATGTCCTCGCCACCCAGAACCCGATCGAGCAGGAGGGCACCTATCCGCTGCCCGAAGCCCAGCTCGACCGCTTCATCATGCAGATCGACGTCGGCTACCCCGACAGCGCGACCGAGCGCCGCATCCTGCTGGAAACCACGGCCGAAACCGACGTCAAGGCCCGCCCGGCCATGACCGCGGAGGAGCTGATGGCGGCGCAGCGGCTGCTGCGCCGGCTGCCCGTGGGCGAGAGCGTCGTTGACGCGATCCTGCGGCTTGTCCGCTCCGCCCGCCCCGATGGCGGTGATCCTTCGGTCGCCGGCCTTCTCGCCTGGGGCCCTGGTCCGCGCGCCGGCCAGGCGCTGATGCTGGCGGTGCGTGCCCGTGCCCTTGTCCAGGGCCGGCTCGCGCCGTCGCTGGACGACGTCGCCGCCCTCGCCGAGCCGGTGCTCAAGCACCGCATGGCGCTGACCTTCTCGGCCCGCGCCGAGGGTGAGACGATCCGCGACATCATTGCCCGGCTCGTCGGGCGGATCGCCTGATGGCCAAGACCCGCGTCCTCGACAGCACGGAACGCGCCGTCGGGACACGACATGCCAACGGAGCGCTGGACCTTGCGCGCCGCCTGCCCCGCCTGACCATCGAGGCGCGGCGCATCGCCGCCACGGCGGCCCATGGCATCCATGGCCGGCGCCAGGCCGGCCAGGGCGAGAGCTTCTGGCAGTTCCGCACCTTCACCTCCGGCGAGCCGGCCAGCCGGATCGACTGGCGCCGCTCCGCACGCGACGACCGGCACTATGTGCGCGAACGCGAGTGGGAGGCTGCCCACACGGTGTGGCTGTGGATCGACCGGTCCGCCTCCATGGGCTACGCCTCCACCCTCGCCCAGGCACCAAAGGTCGACCGCGCGCTCGTGCTGGGGCTGGCCCTTGCCGATCTCCTCGTGCGCGGCGGCGAGCGTGTCGGCCATCTCGGCCTGACGACGCCGCTTGCGAGCCGCAGCATCGTCGACCGGCTGGCCGAGGCTCTGGCGGCCGATCGCCTGCCGCTCGACCTGCCTCCGGCGGTGACGCTCGCGCCAATGACCGAAGCAGTGCTGATCAGTGACTGCCTGAGCCCGCCCGCGGACATCGCGGCGCGGATCAACGGGCTGTCTGCGCGCGGCGCCCGCGGCCATGTGGTGATGGTGCTCGATCCTGTCGAGGAGACGTTTCCGTTCGAGGGACAGGCCGTGCTGGCCGAGCTGGAGGGCGGCGAGACGCTGCGCGTTGGTGACGCCGGCGCCTTTCGCGAGCGGGTGCTGGCCCGCCTCGAGGCACATCGCGCCGCACTGCGGGAGGCCTGCGCCGGCCGTGGCTGGACCTTCGCGGTGCATCGCACCGACCGACCCGTGTCCGACGCCCTGCTGGCGCTGGCGGCCCGCATCGCCGACCGGGGTGACCTCTCGGCGCGCGCCGGAACGGGAGGCTAAGGCATGTTCGAGTTCCTGCCGCTCGGCTTTTCTGCTCCCGCCGTCCTGCTGGCTGCTGCCGCCCTGCCGGCACTCTGGCTGTTGCTGCGCGTCACCCCGCCGCAGCCCCGCCGGATCGATTTTCCGCCGCTGCGCCTGATCCTCGACCTGATCCCGCAGCAGCAGACGCCGGCGCGCACGCCATGGTGGTTGCTGGCCTTGCGACTGCTGATCGCCGGTTTCGTTATCCTCGCAATGGCGGGACCGATCTGGAATGCCGGCAAACCCGGCGCCGCCGGGGCCGGACCGCTGCTGCTCATTGTTGATGACGGATGGGCCGCCGCCGGCGACTGGACCGACCGCGTCGCCGCAGCCGAATCGCTGATTCGCGGCGCAGCCCGGGACGGACGCGCCGTTGCGGTCGTGGGAACCGGAGAGGTCGCTCCGGAGCTCCCGCTCGGCGACGCCGGCGCGGCGCTCGACCGTCTGCGCGCGCTGGTGCCCGTGCCCCACACTCCCGATCGGCTGGCCGCGGTGCTGCCCTTGCAGCGGTTCCTCGACCGCGAGAAAACCGCCGAGATCGTCTGGGTGTCGGACGGGACCGCGGCCGGCGACGGCGCCGGCTTCGTTGCAGCGCTGGGACGGCTGGCTGCCGGTCGCCCCGTCACGGTCCTGACGGCCACGGCGGCCCGTCCATTGGCCCTTGCCGGTGTCGAGAATTCTGCCGCGGGTCTCGGCACGAGGGTACTGCGGGCCGAGGCCAACGGTCGCGACACCGGCGTCGTCCGCGCCAGCGATAGGCGCGGCCTGCCGCTTGGCGAGGCACCCTTCACCTTTGCGGGCGGCGCCACCGAAACCCGCGCCCTCCTGACCCTGCCCGTTGACCTGCGCAACGAGATCGCCCGCCTCGACATTGTCGGCGAACGCACCGCGGGTGCAGTGGCCCTTGTGGACGAGTCCAATCGCCGCCGGCGCATCGGCCTCGTATCCGGAGGGACGGCCGACACGGCGCAGCCGCTGCTGTCGCCGACCTACTATGTGGCCCGGGCACTGGGCCCCTATGCCGACCTGCGCGAACCCCGCATGGGCCCAGCCGAGGCGATCCGGGCGCTGCTGGACGAGCGCGTCTCGATGCTGGTTCTGGCCGACATCGGCACCCTTCCGGCGGATCTGCGCCAGCGCCTTGCCACCTATGTGGATGAGGGTGGCCTCGTGCTGCGCTTCGCCGGCAACAGGCTTGCGGCCGCCACCAATGACGATCTCGTGCCGGTTCGGCTGCGCCGTGGCGGCCGCGCGCTGGGTGGCGCCCTCTCGTGGGATACGCCCCGCACGCTGGCGCCGTTCGAGCGGTCGAGCCCGTTCTTCGGGCTGACGCTGCCCAAGGATGTCGGCATTACCCGCCAGCTTCTGGCCGAGCCCGACCTTGATCTGCCGCGAAAGACCTGGGCTGCGCTCGCGGATGGCACACCCATCATCACGGCCGAGCGGCGGGGCCAGGGGCTCGTCGTCCTCGTGCATGTCACAGCCGACACAACCTGGTCGAACCTGCCGCTATCCGGCCTTTTCGTCGACATGCTGCGGCGCGTGGTCAACCTCGCCGGTGTCAGCGACGGCCAGGCCCGGGCAGCCTCCGGCGCGCCGGTCTCGGTCGCCGCACTGCGCACGCTGGACGGTTTCGGTGCATTCCGGAGCCCGCCGGCAACCGCCCGGCCCATTGCGCTGACAGGATCGCTGGTGGCGACGCAGGATCACCCGCCTGGGTTCTACGGCTCCCCGGATGCGCCGGTGGCGGTGAACACGCTGTCCGGCGATGCGACGCTGGCGCGACTGGACGTCGGCCCGCTGGGTGCCCGCATCGAGCCGCTGGTGCGGCCTGCCCCGCTCGACCTGCGACCCTGGCTCATTGCCGCCGCCCTGTTCGGCTTCGCGCTCGACACGCTGGCGGTGCTGTGGCTCTCGGGCCGCCTGACCATGCGTCGGACACGGCGCACTGCGGCAACGGCCGCCGCTGTTGTGCTGCTGGCCGGACTTGGCAGCCTGCAGCAGCCGAGCCCGGCCGGGGCCCAGACCCCGCCGGCTCCCGCTGCCGGCCAGCGGCCGGCGATGAGCCCCAAGGAGACAGACGCGGCGCTGGCGACGCGCTTCGCCTATGTGCTCAGCGGCGACACGTCTGTCGACGAGACCAGCCGCGCCGGGCTGGCCGGGCTGTCGAGCTTCCTGTCGGTGCGCACCGCGCTCGATCCCGCCGAACCTGCGGGCGTCGACCCGGCGCGCGACGAGCTCTCCGTGTACCCGCTGATCTACTGGCCGATCGTGGCGGGGCGGCCCCTGCCCGGCGAGACCGCCATCCGCCGTCTCGACGATTTCATGAAGGGCGGCGGCACCGTGATCTTCGACACGCGCGACGCCATGACATCACGTCCCGGTGCGGCCCCGACGCCCGAGACACAGGCGCTGCGCCAGATCCTTGCAGGGATCGCCGTACCACAGCTCGAGCCGATCCCGCGCGACCACGTCATCACCAAGGCGTTCTACCTGATCGACACGTTCCCCGGCCGCTACACGGAAGGGCAGACCTGGATCGAGTCGCTGCCGCGCGAGGGCCCGGATGCTGAGCGTCCGGCGCGCGCCGGCGACGGGGTGTCGCCGATCATCATCACCGGCAACGATCTGGCCGCCGCCTGGGCGACCGGCCGCCGTGGCGAGCCGCTCTACCCACTGGTGCCCGGCGGCCCGCGCCAGCGTGAACTCGCCTTCCGTGGCGGCGTCAACATCGTGATGTACGCGCTGACCGGCAACTACAAGGGCGACCAGGTGCATGTGCCGGCCCTGCTCGAGCGGCTGGGCCAGTAGCATGCCTGTTTTGGACTGGTCCCCTCTCGTCCCCCTGCCGCTGCTGCTGGCGCTGGCCGTCTTCGCCGGCGGCGCGGCCATCCTCGCCATCGTCCTGCGCCAGCGCGGGTCGGTTCTGCGCGGCCTCGCGGTCATCGCCTTCCTGGCGGCACTCGCCAATCCGTCGCTGGTGCAGGAGGAACGCGAACGCCTCAAGGACGTCGTTGCGGTTGTTGTTGACCGTTCTGCATCCCAAGGTTTGCAAAACCGGCCGGCCCAGACCGATGCGGTTCTCGACGCGGTCGCCAAACGGCTGGCCGCCCTGTCGAATGTCGAGGTGCGGACCATCGAGGTGCGCGAGGCCGGCGGTGGTGCCGATGGCACACGTCTGTTTTCGGCCCTGTCATCGGGCCTGTCCGACGTGCCGCAGGAGCGGGTCGGCGGCGCCATCCTGATCACCGATGGCGTGGTCGACGACGTCCCCGAGCAGGCCGCAGCGCTGGGCTTTCGCGCTCCTGTCCATACGCTCGTCACCGGCCATGCCGGCGAGCGCGACCGCCGTATCGCCCTGATCGACACGCCGCGCTTCGGCATCGTCGGGAAGGACCAGATCATCCGCCTGCGCATCGAGGATCCGGGCGCAAACGATCCGGTCCGCATCGTCGTGCGCCGCGACGGGGTGCAGATCATCGATCGCCGCGCAGCGCCGGGCGAGGTGCTGCGCCTGCCGGTGCGCATCGATCATGGCGGCGCCAATGTCATCGAGATTGAGGCCGAGGAAGCGCCGGGCGAGCTCACGGCCTACAACAACAAGGCGGTGGTGCCGATCGAGGGCATTCGCGAGAAGCTGCGCGTCCTGCTGGTGTCGGGCCAGCCGCACGCCGGCGAGCGCACCTGGCGCAACATTCTCAAGGCCGACGCCAATGTCGACCTGGTGCATTTCACCATCCTGCGCCCGCCCGAGAAACAGGACGGCACGCCTATCAACGAGCTGTCGCTGATCGCCTTTCCGACCCGTGAGCTGTTCGAGACCAAGATCGCCGAGTTCGACCTGATCATCTTCGACCGCTACGCCAACCAGTCGATCCTGCCGTCGGTCTATTTCTCCAACATCGTGCGCTATGTGCGCGACGGCGGCGCCGTGCTGGTCGCGGCCGGGCCGGAATTCGCCGGCCGCGCGGGACTGGCCGGCACGGCGCTGGGCGCCGCCATCCCGGCCCGTCCGGACGGCAAGATCGTCGAGCGCCCCTTCCTGGCGCAGATCACCGGCACCGGCGAGCGCCACCCGGTCACCCGCGCTTTGCCGGGCTCGGAGCACAAGCCGCCGCAATGGGGCGAATGGCTCCGCCAGATCTCGGCCGACGTGAAGGCCGGCAACGC
>JBMOJG010000098.1:0-8154 GCA_049316925.1 Alsobacter sp.
GCCGCGATACTCCCACATCGCCACCGAGATGGCGCTCGGCGGCGGCAGGATGAAGGTCGAGACCTTCAGCGCCCGGCAGGCGATCTCCCAGACGACGAAGAACCCGATGGTGAACACCCAGGGGGCAAGCGCCAACGTGCTGCGCGACGGACCCGTGCTCATGCGGTGGCCCTCGCCTCGGCAATGCGGGCGCGCAGATCATGCACCAGCTCGGTGAAGGCCGGCGTGTAGGTGATCTCAAGGTCGCGCGGCCGCGGGAAGGTGACCTCGCGCTCGGCGATGATGCGTCCGGGCCGGTTGCTCATGCAGAAGATCCGGTCCGACAGGAACGCCGCCTCGCGCAGATCATGGGTCACGAGGATGACGGTGACGGGCCGGGCGGCGTGCAGGTCGCGAATGACGCACCACAGCTCCTCGCGGGTGAAGGCATCGAGTGCGCCGAAGGGCTCGTCGAGCATCAGCAGCTCCGGCTCGTGGATCAGCGCCCGGCACAGCGAGGCGCGCTGCTGCATGCCGCCGGAGAGCTCCCACGGATACTTCTTGCCCTGCCCGGCCAGGCCGACCTGTGCGAGCAGCGCCTCCGCCCGCGCCACGTATTCGGCGCGGTGGCGGCCGATGCGGCTGCGGTGCGGCTCGACGATCTCCAGCGGCAGCAGCAGATTGTCGAGCGTCGTGCGCCACGGCAGCAGCGTCGGATTCTGGAACGCCATGCCGGCGATCCGCACGGCGCGCCGCACTGGCTCGCCCGCCACCGTGACGGTGCCGCCCTGCGGAAATTGCAGGCCGGTGGCGAGCTTCATCACGGTCGACTTGCCGCACCCGGACGGACCGACGATGGCGGCGAACTCACCCCGATTGACCATCAGAGACAAGCCGTCAACCGCCGGTACGCCACTGCGCCCATAGGCGTGGGTGACCTGCTCGAGAGTGACGAAAGGGGTCATGCGGCAGTCCGGCTGGCCCCGGCGCTGGATGCCGGCGGCGGAGGAGACCCGCCCCATGGTGGGGCGGGCCGATGCGTCAGTTCGGCCTGCGGTCGGCAGCCGGCGGCAGATAGGTGTCGACGAAGATATCCTCCGTCTTCGGCTTCGCCTTATACGCAAAGGTCAGGCCGATCTGGTCGATCGCGCGGCCGAACCGGGCGTTGTCGATCCCGCCCCAGCCGTTCTGCTTCACCCACGGCGTCAGGATGTTCTGGTCGATCACCATCTTGAGGCGTTCGAGCTCGACATCCTTCTTGGCCACGTCATTGCGCTTGAGAACGCTGTCGACCGCCGTGGTGGGATCGGCGACCGTGTCGCGGAAGCCCTTGACCAGCGCCCGCAGAAAGCCCTTCACGGCCTCAGGCTTCTCCTTGGCGAAGGCCGGATTGACCATCACCACATTGCCGTAGAGCTCGACGCCATGGTCGCTCATCAGCATCAGCACGATGTCGTCAACCGGCACGCCGCGGCTCTTCAGGTTGATGTAGGACGACATCGAGAAGCCGAACACCGCATCGACCTCGCCGGAGGCGAGCATCGGCTCGCGCACCGGGAAGCCGACATTCTCGAACTTCATGGTCTTCTCGTCGAGATTGTTGACAGCGCGGAAAATCGGCCACTGGGCGAAGGCTGCGTCGGCCGCCGGCGCGCCAAACTTGCGGCCTTCCAGGCTCTTGGGGTCGGCGCCGATGCCTCGGCTCTTGCGGCCGACGATCGCGAAGGGCGGCCGGTCATACACCATGGCGATCGCCTTGACGTCGACGCCGGGGTTCTCGTCGCGGAACCGGATCAGCGAGTTCACATCGCCGAAGCCGAGCTGGTAGGTGCCGGAGGCCACGCGCGGGATCGCCTCGCGCGAGCCGTTGCCCGTGTCGATGGTGACATCGAGCCCCTCGGCCTTGAAGTATCCCTTGTCCAGCGCAACCGTGAACGGTGCCGCCGGCCCTTCGAAGCGCCAGTCGAGCGTGAAGCGGATCGCGGTCTGTGCCGCGGCCGGCGTGGCCAGGGACAGCACCGCCACCATGCCGGCAGCGATCCTGACCAGCGGCAAATTCAACAGGTTTCTCATGGACTATTTCCTCGGGGGCGCCTGAACTGCGCGCGGATCATGGCACGTCAGGAGGGTCAGGCAAGGTCCATGCCGCGCTAAAGGCGCGATGCCGGCAAGAATTCATCAAGGCTGTTCGATCGCACCACAGGGCGATGCCTTGAAACCCGCACGGCATGCACCCATCTGCATCGAGTGTGACCGGGCCCCTCTGACGGCAGCGCAGGCTGTCGTGATGTCGGCACTGCAGTACGTCCTGCCGTCCAGCCCGGAGACCGACCATGCCCGACATGCTGATGATCGACGTCCTCGCCAAGCCGCTGTGGATGTGGCTGACATTTGGCGCCATCGTCGCTGCCCTTCTCGCCTTCGATCTCGGCGTTCTGCACAAGGACAGCGCAAAAGAGATCTCGGTCCGCGAGAGCCTGTGGCTCTCGGCCTTCTACATCACCATGGGCCTTTGCTTCGGCGCCTGGGTGTGGTGGTCGATCTCGCCGCAGGCGGGCGTTGAATATCTGACCGGGTTCGTCATCGAGAAATCGCTCTCGATGGACAACATCTTCGTCATCGCCATGATCTTCGGCTATTTCGGGATCCCCCGGGCCAACCAGTATCGGGTTCTGTTCTGGGGCATCCTGGCGGTGATCCTGCTGCGCGGGCTGATGATCGGCGTCGGCGCAGCCCTCGTCGCGCAGTTTTCCTGGATCCTCTACGTCTTCGCGGCCTTCCTGATCATCACCGGCGTGAAGATGATCCTTGCTGCCGACAGTGCCTACGACGTGGAAGCCAATCCGCTGCTGCGCTTCATGCGCAAGCGGTTTCGCATTACCGACGGGTTGCGCGGCGAGCGGTTCGTCGTCCGTGAGCCCGATCCCAAGACCGGGCGGCCGGTGCTGTTCCTGACCCCGCTCTTCCTGGTGCTCGTGCTGGTCAACGTCGCCGACGTGATCTTCGCGGTGGACTCGGTGCCGGCCATCTTCGCGATCACAACCGACACCTTCATCGTCTTCACGTCGAACATCTTCGCCATCCTGGGCCTGCGCGCCCTGTATTTCGCGCTGGCGGCGATGATCGATCGCTTCGCCTACCTGAAATACGCGCTGGCGACGGTGCTGGTGTTCATCGGCGGCAAGATCATCGTCGCCGACATGCTGGGTATCGCCAAGGTGCCGCCGGCCGTGTCGCTCGGCGCCACCTTCGCCATCCTCGCCACCGGGATCATCTTCTCGCTCTGGAAGACCCGCGGGGATGCACCCCGGGAAGCGGACCGGAAGACCGCGGCAGAGGTCCGCTGACGGGAGGTCACTGGATCCGGGCAAGACGCCCGGGCCACCGGCGGGTCAGACCGGCAGGAGGCCGTCGGTCTTCACCTCTTCCATGACCGCATAGGTGCGCGTTTCCTTGACGCCGGGCAGTGACAGCAGCACGTCGCCGAGGAAGTGCCTGTATGCCGCCATGTCGGCCACCCGGGTCTTGACCAGATAGTCGAAGCCGCCCGCCACCAGGTGGCACTCCAGCACCTCGGGCGCGCGTCGCACCGCCGTGGCGAACCGCTCGAACACGTCAGGGGTCGTCTTGTCGAGGCCGACCTCGACAAACACCATCAGGCCGCGACCGAGCCGGACCGGGTCGAGCATTGCCCGGAAGCCCGTGACGAAGCCGTCACGGATGAGGCGCTTGACCCGCTCGCTGGTGGCGGTCGGCGACAGGCCGACACGGTCGGCCAGCTCCACCGTGGTGATCCGGCCATCCTGCTGCAGCGCCGCCAGGATGCGACGATCGGTCCGATCGAGGTCTTCCACTGAAGTCACCGCTCTGACGCTTCTGGATAGTGCTTTCCTCTAGCGCAGGATCGAAATGGCTGTCGAGCCTCCGTCTGGTCGACGCTATACTGGGCCAGTCCCTGAGGGCCGAACCATGACCCCCACCACCCCGTTCCGCGCCGCCTATGCGACAGACGACATTGCAATGGCCCGTTCGCTGCTGGCCGGCGCGACGCTGTCCCCCGACCGCGAGGCCCGCATCGACGCGCATGCAACGCGCCTTGTCGAGGCGATCCGGTCGCGCGCCGGCGGGCTCGGCGGAGTCGAGGAATTGCTGCGCGAATATTCGCTGTCGTCGCCCGAGGGCCTGGCCCTGATGGTGCTGGCGGAGGCGCTGTTGCGGGTGCCCGACGCCGCGACGGCCGACCGCCTGATCGAGGACAAGCTCGGCCAGGGCGACTTCCTGCATCACGAGACGCGCTCGGATTCCTTGTTGGTCACCGCCTCCGCCTGGGCGCTAGGACTGACCGCCCGCGTGATCCAGCCGGGCGAGACACCGGAAGGGATTCTTGCCACGCTCGCCAAGCGAATCGGCCTGCCGGCCGTGCGCACCGCCACCCGGCAAGCGATGCGGGTGCTGGGCAGCCATTTCGTCCTCGGCCAGTCGATCGGCGAGGCGCTCGACAAGGCCCGCTCCGGCCAGGGCAAGCTGTTCCGCTACTCGTTCGACATGCTGGGCGAAGGCGCCCGCACCCAGGCCGACGCCGACCGCTATGCCAAGTCCTACGGGGATGCCATCGATGCGATAGGCCGCGCCGCCGGCAATGCGGCTCTGCCCGACAGGCCGGGGATCTCGGTCAAGCTCTCGGCGCTGCATCCGCGCTACGACGCGCTATCGCGGGACCGTGTCATGGCCGAACTGGTACCGGTGGTGGTCAGGCTGGCCCGCCAGGCCCGTGGTTACGACCTGAACTTCACCATCGACGCCGAAGAGGCCGACCGGCTTGAGCTGTCGCTCGACGTCCTGGCGGCCGTCCTGGCCGACCCGGCGCTGGCCGGCTGGAGCGGCTTTGGCCTGGCGATTCAGGCCTACCAGAAACGCGCCGCCGAGGTCATCGACTGGGTCGTCGCGCTGGCGCGGTCGCTCGACCGCACCCTGATGGTCCGCCTCGTCAAGGGCGCCTATTGGGACACGGAGGTGAAGCGCGCCCAGGAGCGCGCTCTGGAAGACTATCCGGTGTTCACCCGCAAGGCGATGACCGACCTGAACTATGTGGCCTGCGCCGAGCGGCTGCTCGCCGCCCGGCCGCGGATCTATCCGCAGTTTGCCACCCACAACGCCCTGACGGTGGCCACCATTCTGGAGCGGGCCGGCGACACCGCCGGCTTCGAGTTCCAGCGCCTGCACGGCATGGGGGACGCGCTGTACCAGACCCTGCTGGAGGATGCGCCGGGCCTCGCTTGTCGCACCTATGCGCCGGTGGGTGGCCACCGCGACCTGTTGGCCTATCTGGTGCGCCGCCTGCTGGAGAACGGTGCCAACTCGTCCTTCGTGTCTGTTGCCGCCAACAGCGACGTGCCGGTCGCCGCGCTTCTGCACCGGCCCGCCGACATCATCGGGCGCCCCGAGGCGGCCCGCGCGCCGGGAATTCCCCTGCCGGCCGCGCTGTACGGGCCCAGTCGCCGCAACTCCGCCGGCGTCGAGCTCGGCCACGCCGCCAGCCTGGCGGCGCTCATCGCCGAGATCCGCGATGGCATCGTGCGCCAGGCTGCGGCCGCGCCACTGATCGACGGGATCGTCCAGGACGGCACCGAGCGTCCTGTTCTGTCGCCTGCCGACGGCCATTCGGTGGTCGGTACCGTCCGCGAGGCCAGCGAGGCGACAGCGGATGCCGCCATCGCGGCGGCCCGACGGGGCTTCCGCAGCTGGGACCGCACGCCCGTGGCCCGGCGCGCCGAGGCGCTCGAGCGGGCGTCCGACCTGCTGGAGGCCCGCCGCGGGCGGCTCATCGGCCTGCTGCAGGTCGAGGCGGGCAAGACCCTCGACGACGCCGTGGCCGAGCTGCGCGAGGCGGTGGATTTCCTGCGCTACTATGCGGCACAGGCCCGCAGCCTGTTCGGGGCGGGCGAGACCCTGCCGGGCCCGACCGGCGAGGAGAACCGGCTGCTGCACCGTGGCCGGGGCGTCTTCATCTGCATCAGCCCGTGGAATTTCCCGCTGGCGATCTTTGTCGGCCAGGTCGCGGCCGGCCTCGCCGCCGGCAATGCCGTGGTGGCCAAGCCGGCCGGCCAGACGCCGCTGATCGCCTTCGAGGCTGTCCGGGCCCTGCACGAGGCCGGCGTTCCGGCTTCGGCCCTCCACCTTGTCCCCGGTGATGGCACGGTCGGCGCCCGGCTTGTCGCCCATCCGGCCGTTGCCGGTGTGGCCTTCACCGGCTCGACCCGGACGGCCCGCGCCATCAACCGGGCGCTTGCTGCCAAGGATGGCCCGATCGTGCCGCTGATCGCCGAGACCGGCGGCATCAATGCGATGATCGTCGACGCCACGGCTTTGCCAGAGCAGGTCGCCGACGACGTCGTCACCTCGGCGTTCCGCTCGGCCGGCCAGCGCTGCTCGGCCCTGCGCCTGCTGTGCCTGCAGGACGATGTGGCCGATCCCATGCTGGCGATGATCATTGGTGCCGCCCGCGAGCTGAAGCTTGGCGATCCGCGCGATCTGAGCGTGCAGGTGGGGCCGGTCATCGACGCGGACGCGAAGCATCGCCTTGAGGCCCATATTGCCTCGGCCCGCCGCACCGCGCGCCTGCATTTCGCCGGGTCAGCTCCGGCCGAAGGCGTCTTCGTCGCGCCCCACATCTTCGAGCTGAGCCAGCCCGGCGACCTCACCGAGGAGGTGTTCGGCCCGGTGCTGCACGTGGTGCGCTGGAAGGCCGACGGGCTGGGGGCCCTGCTCGACGCCATCGATGCCAGCGGCTACGGCCTGACCCTGGGCGTGCACTCGCGCATCGACACCACCATCGACCGCATCGTCGACCGGCTGGATGTCGGCAACTGCTACGTCAACCGCAACATGATCGGCGCCGTGGTCGGCACCCAGCCTTTCGGCGGCTCGGGGCTGTCGGGAACCGGTCCCAAGGCCGGCGGATCCGACTATCTGCGGCGTTTCGCGCTGGAGCAGACCATCACCGTCAACACCGCCGCAGCCGGCGGCAATGCCAGCCTGATCGCGTCGGGCGAGTAGTCCTGCGGGCAAAGGTCTCTGCCGCCCGCCAGGCTTAGCGCAACGGACGGCGAGGCAGGCCGGAGCGGTGAAGTCCGGAACCGGCCCGCGACAGGATCAACCTGTCAGTGCTGGGTGTGCGTGCGCGACAGGAAAGTGTCGCGCAACTGCAGGATATGGGCGAGCTTCTCGGACGCAACGCGGCGGCCTTCCTCGGTCAGCGCCGCGGCGAACTCCGCCTCCGCCGCCTTGACCTCGGCCGCCACCACGAATTCGGTGACCTCCTCGACCGGCAGGGCCTGCTCGGCAAGGATCGTCAGCCCGGCGCTCGACACCTCGGCAAAGCCGCCGCGGACGAACAGCCGCTTCACCTGGCCCTTGTCGTCGGTGACGGTGGCGATCCCCGGACGCAGCGTCGACATCACCGGCGCATGGTCCTTCAGCACCGCGAAATCACCTTCGCTGCCCGGCACCACAACCTGTTCCACCTGTCCGGAGAACAGCAGCTTCTCGGGAGACACGAGTTCGAACGCGAAGGTAGCCATCGGGAACTCCGAGTCGGGCCGCGGCAGGGAGGCCGCGGACGGCAGGACCGCGCGCCGGACATCCCGGCGCGCAGGCTTGAAACGTTAGGCCGCCTCGGCGGCCAGGCGCTGCGCCTTCTCGACGGCTTCCTCGATCGTGCCGACCATGTAGAAGGACGCCTCCGGCAGGTGGTCGTACTTGCCTTCGACCTGCCCCTTGAAGCCCTTGATGGTGTCGGCGAGCGACACGAGCTTGCCCGGCGAGCCGGTGAACACTTCGGCGACGAAGAACGGCTGCGACAGGAAACGCTCGATCTTGCGGGCGCGCGCCACCGTGGTCTTGTCCTCTTCCGAGAGCTCGTCCATGCCCAGGATCGCGATGATGTCCTGCAGGGCCTTGTAGCGCTGCAGCGTCTGCTGGACCTGGCGGGCAACCGCGTAGTGCTCCTCGCCGACGACGAGCGGCGACAGCATGCGCGAGGTCGAGTCGAGCGGGTCCACCGCCGGGTAGATGCCCTTTTCGGCGATCGAGCGCGACAGCACGGTCGTGGCGTCCAAGTGCGAGAACGAGGTGGCCGGCGCCGGGTCGGTCAGGTCGTCCGCCGGCACGTAGATC
>JBMOJG010000099.1:0-8118 GCA_049316925.1 Alsobacter sp.
TCGCCGTCGCATAGGCGCCGATCCCGATGAAGGCCGCCTGCCCGAGATGCAGCAGCCCGGTCCAGCCGAAGGCGATGCACAGGCCGATCACGGCGATGGAGGTGTGCAGCGACAGGGTCGCGAGCCGGAGGTTGAACTCCGAAAGCAGGCGCGGCGCCACCAGGGCGGCGACAATGGCCAGCAAGGCTCCGATCAGCGGGGCGTGGCGCATACCGGGCCTCACGCCCGGTCGGCGATGCGCTCGCCGAAGATGCCCTGGGGCCGGACGAGCAGGAACAGGAACATCGACGCGAAGACAAGCGCATCCTTGAAGTTCGACGAGATGTAGAAGGCGCCGAAGATCTCGATGGCCCCGACGATGACGCCGCCGAGGATGGCGCCCGGAACGCTGCCGAAGCCGCCGATCATGATCGCCGCGAAGGCCTTCAGGCCGAGATTGTCGCCGGAGGTCACGTCGACCAGCCACATCGGCGCAAACAGCAGGCCGGCGATGCCGGACAGCACACAGACCAGGATCCAGTTGAAGGCGTAGAGTGCCTTCACCCGGATGCCCATCAGCGTCGCGGCCTCGGGATCCTGCGCCATGGCACGGAACTGCCGGCCGATCGATGATCGGTAGAGCAGCATGTACATCGCCACGATGAGGACCGCGGTGACGGCGATGACGTAGAGCACGTGCAGCGACACGCTGACGTCTCCGAACTTCAGCGCCCCGCTACCCATGGGCGAGCGCACGCTCTTCGGCAGCGGCCCCCAGGTCAGCAGCATGACGTTCTGGATGAAGATGCCGACGCCCACCGTGCCGATCACGATGGTCAGCACGGATTGTCGCCGTAGCGGCAGGTAGACGAAGACCAGGAACATGAGGCCGATGAGCGACATGCCCACCAGAACGAGCAGATAGGCCGGAAGGAAATTCGCCTTGGTGAAGGCCACCGCGGACAGCCCGATCAGGGCTCCCGCGGTGACAAGCTGCCCGGCGGCGAAATTGACGACGCCGGTCGACTCGTAGGCGATCTCGACCGACAGCGCGACCACCGCATAGATGCAGCCCGCCGCAAGTGCGTTCAGGGCGAGCTGGATGATCTGCGCGGTCATTGCTGCCGTGTTCTCGGATCGCCGGATCAGATCAACGCCACATCACTTGACGGTGTTGCTGATGACCTGGTCGAAGTCCTTCGTGCCAGGCTTGAACTTCACCAGCACCGCGCTGTGCGCGAGGTTGTTGGTGCCATTCTTCTGGTTCGAATAGAGCTGTGCCGTGCCCTGCCAGGGCTGCAGGTTGGCGAAGTACTCCTGCAGCTTCGCGGGATCGGTGCCGTTGGCCTTGATGGCGTCGGCAACCATCCACATGGCGTCGTAATAGGCCGCGCCGTACGGGTCGGGCTTGAAGCCCCAGCGCTCGTTGTAGCGCTTCACGAAGTCCTTGCTCTTGTCGTTGTTGGTCTCGAGCACGACGTCGCCGGCGGCGTAGACGTTCTTCAGGTCCTCGGGCTCGACAAGGTCCAGCGTCGTCGCCGAGAACATCGCGGTAGTGCACAGGAACGGGATATCGATGCCCAGCGACCGGCGCTGCTTCACGATCAGCGCGCCATCGCGGTTGTAGGTCACGCAGACAACCGCATCGGCACCCGAATTCTTGATGTTCAGCAACTGGGCCGAGAAGTCGTTGTCGCGCGGCGAGAACGTCTCCTTGGCGACGAAGGACAGGCCGAGCCTGGCCAGTTCGGCCTCAAGCAGCTTGGCAGTGCCGGCGCCGTATTCGTCCTGCATGTGGATGATGGCCGGCTTCTTCGATTTGACGACGTCGGCAAGGCCCTTGGCGATTACCCCCGCCTGAACGTTGTCGGCAGGCCGGATGCGGAACATCAACGGGTTGCCTTTCTCCTGCAGCGCGACCAGCGCGCCGGAATAGAGCACCGGCACCGCCGACTTCGCGATCTCCTGCTCCTGGGCGAGAATCTGCACCGACAGGCTGTTGAGGAAGATCAGCGACGGCTTGCTCTGGCGCACCAGCTTGACGAGGGCGTTGACCGCCGTGCTGTTCGTCGACTGCGAGTCCTCGAAGATGATCTTCACCTTCTTGCCGCCGATGCCGCCGGCCGCGTTGATGTCGTCCTGCGCCATGCGCAGTGAATTGTAGTAATTGATGCCCGTCGCGGCGAAATTGCCGGTGATCGGCACCGTTGCGCCGAGGATGATCTCCTCCTGGGCGCGCGCCGGCGAGGCAGCGATGGCGGCGAAGGATGCCGCGAGTGCGATGGCCAAAGTCGTCCTGCGGTTCATGTCTCTTCCCTCTCCTGACGTCCCTGAATCCTGGCCCTGACGGGCCTAGGTGTGTGCCCCGGCCTGCGCTTCGGGCAGTTTGGTGAAGACCTTCAGCGCATTGTCGCGCATCAGGGCGCTCATCGTTTCCGGCCGCAGCCCCAGATCATCGATCTCGCGGACGGCGCGCTCCGGGTCGATGACCGGCCAGTCGGTGCCAAACAGCACCTTGTGGCGGCCGTAGCTGTTCAGGTAGTGGACCAGCGATGCCGGCCAGTGCTTCGGGGCGTAGGCATCGACGCCGATGAAAACGTTCTCGTGCTTCCACGCCATCGAGATCATCTCATCGGTCCACGGCACGCCGATATGGATGCCGAGGATCTTCAGCTCGGGGAAATCGATGGCGACCTGGTCGAGACAGATCGGCTTGCCAACGCTCGGCAGGCGGCGCTCGCGCGAATAGATCAGGTTGTGCCCGACCTGCAGCATGACCGGAATGTCGAGCTCGCAGCACTTGGCATAGTAGGGATACCATTTCGCATGGTCGGGCGGCAGCCCGAACCAGTGCGGGTAGAAGTGCGCGCCGACAAAGCCAAGCTCCTTCACCGCATGCTCGAGGTCCCGCAGCCCCTGCATGCCGCGATAGGGATCGAGGCCGGCGAGCCCCGAGAAGCGAGTCGGATGGGTCGCGCAGACCTCCGCGACCCGCGAATACGGGATCTCGAACGAGCCCTTCACGTTGAGGTCGCCGGCCCGCACGCCGATCAGCATGGAGCGGTCGATCCCGGCCCGGTCCATCTTGCCCAGATAGGTCTCGACCGAGCAGCCGTCACGCATCTCCGGCGCCATGCGGACCTGCGACTTGAAATGCTCGTCGATGCCGGTCTGGCCGTTGCGGACCTCCAGCTCGGTGTGGAGGTTGACGACGATATCGATGGCACCCACGGAACCCGCCTTCCACCCAATTTGTCCGGACAAGGTTGACTTGCTTGTCAGGGGCCGTCAACCTGATTCCACTGGCCTGCAGCAGAGAGAAGGTCAATGCCGCTCAAGCGCCTGCCGGAGAAGAACGCGCCGGCCTTGACGGGCATCACGGCCCCATGGCCCACGCTCTTCGGGCGACGGCAGTCCGACGGATCAGGGCCATGAGCGAGACCCGTTTCGATGTCCCCAGCGTCTTCCTCCCGGACATCATCGAGATCCACGCCCGCAATGCTCCGGACAGGATCGCGCTGGCCTGCGCCGACGCGACGCTGACCTGGGCGGCGTTCGCCCATGCCGTCACCGACTTCGCCCGCTGGCTGCAGGCCCGCGGTGTCGGCCGCGGAGATCGGGTTGCCGTTCTCGGCGAGCCGACGACCCAGTCCATCATCGCCCAGTTCGGCGCCCTGCGCGCCGGCGCGGGCGTCGCCTCCCTGTCGGGCATGGCGAGCCCGGACGCGCTCGGCCGCATGATCGCCGACAGCGGCGCCGCCGTTCTGATCTGCGACGACGCCTTTGCGCCGATGCTCGCCGAGGCCATGATCGCCGCAGGGGACGCCGTACCGGCAACCCGCCTGCGCATCGGCAGCCCGCCACCCGGCTGGGGCGACTTCACCGCCGCCGTCGCCGAGGGCGCCGCCCTGCCGCCGCGGCCCTTCCCGCGGCTCGAATCCGATGACGACTTCGTCGTGATCTACTCGTCCGGCACGACGGGCGTGCCCAAGGGCATCGTCCTCAGCCATGGCGGCCGGCTCGCCAACTGCTGGATGCTGGCGGTCGAGATGCGGTTCGACGCGCGCGCCATCGTGTTCAGCGGCACCGCGCTCTATTCGAACACGACTTGGACGCTGCTGACCCTGGCCTTCTTCGTCGGCGGAACCGCCGTCCCAATGCGCCGCTTCGATGCGCGCGAGGCCCTGTCGCTCATGGTGCGCTGGCGGGTCACGCACAGCATCCTCGTGCCGGCCATGCTGCGCATGCTGCTCGACCATGAGGACGCGGCAGCGGCCGACCTCGGCGCGATCGAGAGCCTGTGCACCGTCGGCTCGGCCATGCCGCTGCCGCTGAAGCAGCGCCTGGTCGCCCGCTTCCCCCACGCCTTCTGCGAGATCTACGGACTCACGGAGGGGCTGATCCTGTTCCTCGCCCCGCATGACGCCGCGGCCCACATCGAGTCCGTCGGCAAGCCGATGATCGGCTACGACATCCGCATCGTCGGCGACGACGACCGCGAGCTGCCGGCCGGCCAGAAGGGCGAGATCGTCGGCTACGGGCCAATGCTGATGAAGGGCTACAACCGTCGCCCCGACGCCACCGGGGAGGCGATCTGGCGCGAGCCCGTCAGCGGCCGGACCTTCCTGCGCTCGGGCGACATCGGCCGCTTCGACACGGACGGGTTCCTGCACCTCGTCGATCGCAAGAAGGACATGCTGGTGTCCGGCGGCTACAACGTTTTTCCCGCCGACATCGAGCGGGTCGCGGTGCAGCACGCAGCCGTGCTTGAGGTCGCGGTGGTCGGGGTGCCGCACGAGAAATGGGGCGAGACGCCGCTGGCCTTCGTCGTCCCTCGCCCGGGGACCGGGCCCGTCGACGCGACGGCCGTGCGCGACTGGATCAACGCCCGGGTCGGCAAGCACGAGCGGGTGGCCGATGTACAGCTGGTGGACACGCTGCCGCGCAATGCCGGCGGCAAGGTGCTGAAGCGGGAGCTGCGCGACGCCCATGTCGGCCGTTCCAGGCAGACAGGCTGAGGCGGCAGGGTGACCATGGCGTTCAAGGACATTCTGTTCGAGGTCGCCGGCGGGGTCGCGACGATTACCCTCAACCGCCCGAAGATCCACAACGCCATCCGCGCCCGAACCTGCGAGGAGCTGATCGACGCCTTCAACGCCGCCGCCTGGGACGAGAAGGTTGGGGTGATCATCCTCACCGGGGCCGGCCGCAAGGCGTTCTGCTCTGGCGGCGACCAGGGAGCCCGCGACGGCGACTATGACGGGCGCGGAACGGTCGGCCTGCCGGTGGAGGAGCTGCACACCATCATCCGCGACGCCCCCAAGCCGGTGATCGCCAAGGTCCGCGGCTGGTGCATCGGCGCCGGCAATGTGCTGGCCACGCTGTGCGACCTCACCATCGCGTCCGACGATGCGATCCTCGGCCAGATCGGCCCCGCCGTCGGCTCGGTCGAGCCCGGCTTCGGCTCGCTGCTGCTGGCCCGCACGGTCGGGCAGAAGCGCGCCAAGGAGATGTGGTTCCTGTGCCGGCGCTACACGGCGGCGGAGGCGCTCGCCATGGGCCTCGTCAACGCGGTGGTCACCGCCGACGACCTCGACGCCGAGGTCGACCGGTGGTGCGCCGACATCCTGCGGCTGAGCCCGACCGCGCTTGCCATCTCCAAGCGCGCCTTCAACGCCGAGACCGAGACCATCCGCGGCATCGCCAATCTCGGCAACATGGCGGTCAGGCTCTACGCCGACACTGCCGAGGCCCGGGAGGGCCACGCCGCATTCAAGGAAAAACGCCCGGCGCGGTTCCGACCACCTTGATGTCCCGGCCGGGCCGGGACATGCAGGAATGCTGAAGGAATCGACGGTCGCCGATCATGGCCATGCTGGAAACCGACAAGACGGCCCGCTACCTCCAGATCGTGGCGGTGCTCCAGGCCCGTGTTACGTCCGGGCTCTACGCAATCGGGGCGCTGTTACCGACCGAAGCCGACCTCTGCGCCGAGTTCGGTGTGAGCCGCTACACAGTCCGCGAGGCGCTGCGCCGGTTGATGGCCATGGGCCTGATCTCGCGCCGCCAGGGCTCGGGAACAGTGGTCGTTCGCACCGAGGTGAGCGGCGGCTACTCGTTCTCGCTGCGTTCGCTGAGCGAGCTGTTCCAGTACGCGCTGGACACGCATTACCGCATCATCGGCATCGATGAGGCGACGATCGGCAGCCGCGAGGCCGCCCAGGTCGGCGGCAAGCGCGGCTCTCGGTGGACGATCATCACGGGTCTCCGCTCAACGTCAGCCAACGCGCCGCCCTTCTGCTACACAAAATCCTTTATTCCGCAGCGGTTGGCCTGGATCACGCCCGAACTGCCGGGCTGCGTCGGGCCTTTCTTCGCCTACATGGAGAAGCGGTCCAACGAACCGATCCTGAGCGCCGAACAGGAGATCCGGGCCGAACGGATGACGCCCGAGATCGCAAGGGCTCTCAACCGGTCCCAGCAGGACATCGCCCTGCTCATGCTGCGCCGCTATGTCTCCGACAAGGGCACGATGGTGGCGTCGTTCAACTGGCACATCGCCTCCGAATTCACCTACCGCATGGCGCTGCAGCGCGACGAGCTGCCGCGCCCGTCCTGAACGGGAGCCGGGCATGACCGAAGAAATCCGCCAGACCGTCGCCGTGGATGGCCGCACGCTGCATCTGCGTCGCTCCGGCAGCGGCCCGGCCGTCGTGCTGCTGCACGAATCGCCGCGCAGCTCCGCCGTTCTGGTGCCGCTGGCACGCCGCCTCGCCGCCGACTTCACCGTCTTCGCGCTGGACTCGCCGGGCTTCGGCCAGTCCGATCCGCTGCCGGTCGCGCGCCCGACGATCCACGATTTCGCCGACGCTGTCGTCGCCTCCCTGCGCGCCTTGGGGCTGAAGCGCGCGCCCGTCTACGGCACCCACACCGGCGCCTGCATCGCCATGGCGATTGCCCGGCAGCACCCGGACTTCGCCAGCGGCGCCGTCCTCGACGGCTACCCGGTCTTCACGCCCGAGGAGCAGGACAGCTATGCCTACCAGTACTTCGTCCAGTTCGAGCCGGTCTGGGACGGCCAGCACGTCGTGAAGCTCTGGTCGCGGGTGCGCGACCAGTACACGTTCTTCCCCTGGTACGCGCTGGGCCGGGACAGCCGCATCCTGCGAGATCCGCCCGCCCCGGAGGCACAGACCGCCGTCATCCGCGATTTCCTGGCCTCGGGATCGGCCCATGCGCGGGGCTACGAGGCCGCCTTCCGCATGGAGGCGCTTGCCGAACTGGACGGCACGACGGTCCCCGTCTGCTTCCTGTGTCGCGAGGACGACCTGCTCTACCCGCATCTCGACCGCCTGCCCCCTCTCCCCGGCTCGATGTGGATCGAACGGCTCGGTCCCGACCGGCAGGTACTGGCCGATCGGATCGCGGCGATCTTCGCCGGCATGGTGGCGGATGGTGCGCCCGCGCCCGTGTTCACGACGGAAGGCCCGCGGACGGGGGCGCTGAGAGCCGTAGCGCCAGGCCTGCTCGCGCGCTGCTACGGCGGCAGCGGTGGTGACGTCCTGCCTCTCGTCCTGCTGCCCGACCTGCCCGGCAGTCCATCGGACTGGGATGCGCTCGCCCTGCGCGAGGCTGGACGCCGCCAGGTCATCTCGATCCACCTGCCCGGCTGCGGCGTCTCGCCGCCCCTGGCCGGTCCCGCGGCGTCGGATCCCGAGGCGGTCACCGACGCCATCATCGATGGCCTGGCCGCCCGTGGGGTGACGCGCTTCGACCTCGCCGGCCGCGGCGCCGGGGCATGGCTGGCCCGGCGCCTCGCCACCCGCAGGCCCGACACCACGGGGCGCCTCGTGCTCGTTGACCCGCCGGCCCTCGACGCGGCCGAACCGGCCGCACCCGATCCCGTCACGGCACCGGACTGGCACGCCGGACACCTGCTGGCGGCCTGGTTCGAGGCACGTGATCGAATGCTCTACCGGCCCTGGCACCGGCGCCAGGCTGCGGCGGCGCGGCTCTTCGGCCCCGGTGTCGACGTGCAGGCGGTGCATGCGACCTTCAGGGCGCGGGTGCTGGCGGAGGGCCGCGACGTCGCGCTGGAGCGGCGCCTGCTGGCGGATGCAACGGCGCTCAAAGTCGCGT
>JBMOJG010000100.1:0-8072 GCA_049316925.1 Alsobacter sp.
CTGCCGGTGAAGATCTTCATCCTCAACAACGAGTACATGGGCATGGTGCGGCAGTGGCAGGAGCTGCTGCATGGCGGACGCTATTCGGAAAGCTACTCGTCGTCGCTGCCCGATTTCGTCAAGCTGGCCGAGGCCTATGGCGGGGTCGGCATCCGCTGCTCCGACCCGGCGGCGCTCGACGATGCCATCATGGAGATGATCGACACGCCGCGGCCGGTGATCTTCGACTGCCTGGTCGCCAAGGAGGAGAACTGCTTCCCGATGATCCCGTCGGGCAAGGCGCACAACGAGATGATCCTGCCCGACGTGGACCAGGACATCGGCGCCGTGATCGACGAGAAGGGCAAGATGCTGGTCTGAGTCCCGGCGCCACGCTGGGCACGCTCACCGAGGGAGATCGACCGCCATGCTGAAGCTCGTGATCGGGACGAAGGCCTATTCGTCGTGGTCGCTGCGGCCGTGGATCCTGCTACGCGAGCACGGGATCGCGTTCGAGGAGGATTATGTGCCCCTCGACACGCCGGAGTTCCGCCGCCGCGTCAACGCCTACGGGGCCGGATCGACCGTGCCGATCCTCGTCGACGGCGACACGGTGGTGTGGGAGTCGGCCGCCATCATGGACTATGTGGCCGACCTGTTCCCCGAGCGGCGGATCTGGCCGCAAGATATGCCCGGCCGGGCGCTGGCACGGGCCATGGCGGCGGAGATGCATGCCGGCTTCCGGCCGCTGCGCGTCGCCTGCCCGATGAACCTGCGCCGGCGCTTCGCCCACAAGGACCGCGGCGAGCTCGTGGCGCGCGACGTCGGCCGGATCGTCCACCTGTGGCGCACCGCTCGCGGCCGGCCTGGCGCGGCCGGGCCGTTCCTATTCGGCGGCTTCACGGCGGTGGATGCGATGTACGCCCCGGTCGTGACGCGGCTGCACACCTATTCGATCCCGGTCGACGACGATGTCCGGGCCTACATGGACGCCGTGCTCGGCACGCCGGCGTTCCGCGCCTGGTACGACGCCGCCGTGGCGGACCCCCAGATCGTCGCCCATGACGAGGTCGACGAACCCTCGATCGGACCGTTCCTGCCATGAACGCCCCGCTGCACCCGAAGGGCCATCCCATGAAGTCCCATTATTCCGATGCGCCGACGGCCCAGCCTGTCGCCCGCCACACGCTGTCCGTCCTTGTCGACAACGAGCCCGGCGTGCTCGCCCGCATCGCCGGCCTGTTCTCCGGCCGCGGTTACAACATCGAGAGCCTGACCGTCTCGGAGACGGAGCACGAGCAGCATGTCTCGCGCATCACCATCGTGACCGCCGGCACCAACCAGGTGATCGAGCAGATCAAGGCGCATCTCGACCGGCTGGTGCCGGTGCATCGTGTCGTGGACCTGACCATCACCGGTGAGGCGGTCGAGCGCGAGCTGGCGCTCGTCAAGGTGGTGGGCAAGGGTGAGGCCCGGGTCGAGGCGCTGCGCCTCGCCGCGGCCTTTGGAGCCCGGACGCTCGACGCGACGCTGACGTCCTTCGTGTTCGAGCTCACCGGGTCGACCGAGGAGATCGAGCGCTTCCTGCGGCTGATGGCGGGCGTCGGCCTCGTCGAAGTGTCGCGCACCGGCATCGCGGCCATGAGCCGCGGCACCGAGCCGCTGTGAGGGGCCGATGCTGACGCTGTACCACTCGCCCGGCGCCTGTTCGGGCGGCGCCCATCTGGCGCTTGAGGAAAGCGGTCTTGCCTATGAGATCGTCCGGGTGGCGCTGGCCGACGGCCAGCAGCGCACGCCGGATTATCTGCGGCTGAACCCGAAGGGTCGGGTCCCGGTGCTGGTCGACGGCGATTTCGTGCTGACTGAGGCGGCCGCCATCCTGCGCTACATCGCGCGGCTCGCTCCGGATGCCGGCCTGTGGCCGGCCGATCCGAAGGCCGACGGCCGCTGCGCCGAGTGGCTGGCCTGGCTCGCCTCCGGCGTGCATGTCAGCTACGCCCATGTCCGGCGCCCGGAGCGCTATGCCGACAGCGACGCCGGCAAGGCCGAGGTGATCGCCAAGGGGCGGGTGACGACGCGCGCTGTCTGGCAGCAGGTCGAGGACAAGCTCGCGGCGCAGGGCTGCGACTGGGCGGCCGGCGACGGCTTCAGCGTGGCCGATCTCTACCTCTTCGTGTTCTGGAGGTGGGGCCAGGGCCAGGTCCTCGCCTACGACATGGAGGCAGATTTCCCGCACTGGACCGCGCATGCGCGGCGGGTCGCCGCCCGGCCCGCGGTCCGCCGCGTTCAGGCCAAGGATGGCTTGCCGATGCCGGCTGGCAACGCCGGTTCGCAATGAAACCCGAGACACTGCTGGCGCTGTCCATTTTCGCCTTCGTCACCTCGGTGACGCCTGGCCCCAACAACATGATGCTGCTCGCCTCCGGGGTGAATTTCGGGATCCGGCGGACGATTCCCCACATGCTGGGCATCGCCGCCGGCTTCACGGCGATGCTGCTGGTGGTCGGCCTGGGTCTGGGCGCCATCGTCACAGCGGTGCCAGCCGTGCTGGTCGTGCTGAAGGTTGCCAGTGCCGCCTACATGCTGTGGCTGGCGTGGCGCCTCGCCACCTCGGGCAGCTTCGGCACGGGAGCCGGGCCGGCGCGCCCGATGAGGTTCGTCGAGGCCGCAGGCTTCCAGTGGATCAACCCGAAGGCCTGGGCGATGGCGCTGACGGCGACCTCCGTCTACACGCAACCGGATGCGTTTTCCCTGTCCGTCGTGATCGTCGCGCTGGTCTTCGGGTCGATCAACCTGCCGTCGGTCGGCATCTGGGCGGCGTTCGGCGTCGGTCTGCGCGGCTTTTTGGCCGTGCCTGCCCGCCTGCGGGCGTTCAACGTGGCGATGGCGGTGCTGCTCGCGCTGTCCGTGGTTCCGTTCGTTCTCTGAGGAGCCTGATTGAGCCCGGTTTGACGTTCCCGCTTGACCCCACCGACTGCGCCGCTTAAGCGCACCCCCAGCCTCGAAAACATCGCTCCGCCAAGGTGAGCGCCCAAGGAGTACCGACCATGCGCGTCTATTACGACCGGGATGCCGACATCAACCTGATCAAGGGCAAGAAAGTGGCCGTCGTCGGCTACGGCTCGCAGGGACATGCCCACACGCTGAACATGCGCGACAGCGGCATGAAGGACGTCGTGGTGGCGCTGCGTGCCGGCTCGGCCTCCGCCAAGAAGGCCGAGGCCGAGGGCATCACCGTGATGTCTGTCGCCGATGCGGCCAAGTGGGCCGACGTGGTGATGATGCTCACCCCCGACGAGCTGCAGGCCGACATCTACCGCGACCACCTGCACGCCAACATGAAGCCCGGCGCGGCGCTGATGTTCGCCCATGGCCTCAATGTCCACTTCAACCTGATCGAGCCGCGCGCCGACATCGACGTGTTCATGGTGGCGCCGAAGGGCCCCGGCCACACGGTGCGGTCCGAGTACCAGCGCGGTGGCGGCGTGCCGTGCCTGCTGGCGATCCACCAGGACGCCTCGGGCAACGCCCATGATCTGGGCCTGAGCTATGCCTGCGCCATCGGCGGCGGCCGCGCCGGCATCATCGAGACCTCCTTCAAGGAAGAGTGCGAGACCGACCTGTTCGGCGAGCAGGTGGTGCTGTGTGGCGGTCTTGTAGAGCTGATCCGCGCCGGCTTCGAGACGCTGGTCGAGGCGGGCTACGCTCCCGAGATGGCCTATTTCGAGTGCCTGCACGAGGTGAAGCTGATCGTCGACCTGATCTACGAGGGCGGCATCTCGACGATGAACTACTCGATCTCCAACACGGCCGAGTATGGCGAGTATGTCACCGGTCCGCGGATCATCACGTCCGACACCAAGGCGGAGATGAAGCGCGTTCTCGACGACATCCAGACCGGCAAGTTCACGCGCGACTGGATGCTCGAGAACAAGGTGAACCAGACCTCCTTCAAGGCGATCCGGGCGCGCAACGCGGCCCACCCGATCGAGGAGGTTGGTGAGCGCCTGCGCGGCATGATGCCGTGGATCAAGGCCAAGGCGCTGGTCGACAAGTCGAAGAACTGAGCCGCCGCGCCGGCTGGCGCGGACCAGTGAACAACCGGCCCGGCGGATGGCTCCGCCGGGCCTTTTTCATGCGTCAGGTCGTCAGCGGATGACGACGAGGTCCGTGATGGCGGTCTCGGCGTTGGACGGCACGACGTTGCGGGCGACGAAATCGTTCCAGTCCTTGAACCTGCCCTTGGCACGGGCGTCGATGATGGCCTTCGAGCGGGCGGGCCCGATCTGCGGCAGCTTGTCGAGTTCTTCCGCGGAGGCGGTGTTGAGGTTCACCTTCTGGCCGGCGGGGACCGGCTTCGCAGGCTGAGTGACTGCGGCCGGCGCCGGGGTGGTCGGCCGGGCCAGCGTGTTGGTGGCCGGCGCGGCGGCTGCGGGAGCAGCCGGCGCCGGCACGGCAGGCGTTGCCGGACGGGCAGGGGCCGCCGGAGCGGTCGGCGGCGTCACGGGACGCACGGGCTGCTGAGTCGGGGGCTGGGGTTGTGTCGCGGTCTGCGCCAGGACAGGGCCGGCGAGCATGGCCAGGGCGGCGGGAATCACGAGGAAGCGGGGCATCGACATCGGCATGGTCCTTGGACCCGGATCTGAGGCGTGGGCACCGTCCGGGAGCGGCCGCCCAAGGATCCGCAAGCGACGGATCAGCGCCATCTGCAACCGCAACTGTGACGGCAGCTTGACCGCATCGTAGCGAAGTGTGGCCCGTCGTCCATGGCTGCGTGTTCTTGCCCTTCAGGGCGCCAGCCCCTACCCTGACGCAGGGTCCACGGCCGCGGCGCGGCCAGACGAGGCCATGTCCGGAGCAAGACGTGCCATGGTGGTGCTGCGCGTGATCGAGACGCCAGCGGCCGGTGCAAAGCCACCCGCCGTGGCGCTCGACGAGGTTGCCATCAGCTATGCGGTGGCGGGAAAGCCCGTCTATGAGGCGGTGGCGCCCACGACGCTGCGCGTTTCCGATGGCGAGTTCGTCGCCATTGTGGGCCCGACCGGCTGCGGCAAGTCCACACTGCTGAACGCGGCCGCCGGCCTGCTGCGCCCGGCCGATGGCAGCGTCACGGTGTTCGGCGAGCGGCTTTCGGGGATCAACGCCAAGGCGGGCTACCTGTTCCAGCAGGACGCGCTGATGCCGTGGAAGACGGCCCTCGAGAACGTTGCCATCGCCATCGAGGTCGGTGGCGCATCCTCGGCCTCGGCCCGGCAGCGGGCCCGCGACTGGCTCGCGCGGGTCGGGCTCACTGGCTTTGCCGACCGCTACCCGCACCAGATGTCGGGCGGCCAGCGCAAGCGCGTCGGCCTGGCCCAGGTGCTGATCCGCGATCCCAAGATCCTGCTGATGGACGAGCCCTTCGGGCCACTGGACGCCCAGACGCGCCAGATCATGGGGACGCTGCTGCTCGGCCTGTGGGCGGCCGACCGCAAGGCCGTGCTGTTCGTCACCCATGACCTCGAGGAGGCCATCGCGCTCGCCGACCGGGTGGTCATCATGGCGGCAGGGCCGAAGTCACGGATCATCGGTGACCACCGCATCGACCTTCCGCGGCCAAGGGACGTGTCCGAGGTGCGGCTCGATCCGCGGTTCCACACCGTGCACCGGACCATCTGGAACCAGTTGCGCGACGAGGTGACCAAGACCTACGGGGTCGTGCCATGACGGGAATGTCGCGTACGAGGCTGCTGGCGCTGCAACTGCTGGTTGCTGTCACGGGGCTGGCGATCTGGCACATCGGCGCGACCGTGCCGATCTTTGGCACCTATCTGCTGCCCAAGTTCTTTTTCTCGACCCCGCTCGACGTGATCGCCCGTGTCTGGAAGATGTTTGCCACCGGCTCTGTGTGGAAGCATCTGTGGATCACGCTGACCGAGACGGTGCTGGCCTTCGTCATCGGCTCCGTCACCGGTGTCGTGTTCGGCTTCTGGTTCGCCCGCAAGCCGATCGTCGCCGCCGTGTTCGACCCCTACCTGAAAATGGCGAATGCCCTGCCGCGTGTCGTGCTGGCGCCCATCTTCATGCTGTGGCTCGGCCTCGGCATCTGGTCGAAGGTGGCGCTGGGCGTTACGCTGGTGTTCTTCATCGTGTTCTTCAACGTCTACCAGGGCATCCGCGAGGTCAGCCCGGTGGTGCTGGCCAATGCCCGGATGATGGGCATGTCCGAGCGCCAGCTGTTCCGCCATGTCTACTGGCCGTCGGCGATGTCGTGGATGTTCTCCTCGCTGCACACGGCCGTCGGTTTCGCGTTGGTGGGAGCGGTGGTCGGCGAGTATCTGGGCTCGGCCGCCGGGCTCGGCTATCTCATCCACGAGGCCGAGGGCGTGTTCGACGTCACCGGCGTGTTCGCCGGGATGGTTGTGCTCGCCGCCTTCGTGCTGTGCATCGACTGGGTGGTGACGCTCGTCGAAAATCGTCTGCTCGTCTGGCGGCCGCAATCGGCCGCTCACGCTACATAACAAGGGAGGACTTCCATGGCTCGCTTCGGCTCATTCGCCGCCATCGCCACCGGCCTCGCGGCCGCTGTGCTTACCGCGGGCGTTGCTTTCGCCCAGGCTCCCGAGAAAAAGGAGGTCAAGCTCGGCGTCGGCGGCAAGGCGCTGCTCTACTACCTGCCGCTGACGATCGCGGAGCGGAAGGGCTTCTTCAAGGAGCAGGGTCTCGACGTCGAGATTTCTGACTTCGCCGGCGGCGCCAAGTCGTTGCAGGCGCTGGTGGGTGGCTCGGTCGACGTGGTGACGGGCGCCTATGAGCATACGATCCGCATGCAGTCCAAGGAGCAGGACATCCGCGCGGTGCTGGAGCTCGGCCGCTTTCCCGGCATTGCGGTCGGCATCCGCAAGGACAAGGCCGCCGCCTACAAGACCCCCAAGGACCTCAAGGGCATGAAGATCGGCGTCACCGCGCCGGGGTCCTCCACCAACATGCTGGTCAACTTCCTTCTCGCCAAGGAGGGCCTGACGCCGCAGGACGCCTCGTTCATCGGCGTCGGCAGCGCCGCCTCGGCGGTGGCCGCGATCCGCAAGGGCGAGCTGGATGCGATCTCGCATCTTGAGCCCGTCCTGTCGATGCTGGAGCAGTCGGGCGACATCAAGATCGTCGTCGACACACGGACGGAAGAGGGCACGCGGGCGCTGTTCGGCGGCTCAAACCCGGCGGCGGTCCTCTATCTGAAGAAGGACTTCATGGACCGCTATCCCAACACCACCCAGGCGCTGACCAACGGCCTCTACAAGGCGTTGCAGTGGATCAAGAACGCAAGCCCGGAGGAGATCGCGGCGGCCGTTCCGGAGGAGTACCTGCTCGGCGACAAGGCGCTATACGTGCTGGCGGTGAAGAATTCCAAGCCGACCTACTCGCAGACCGGCCTGATCAGCGAGGCTGGCATCAAGAGCACCAATGACATGCTGGTGCAGTTCGACGAGGAGCTGAAGACCGCAAAGGTCGATCTTTCCAAGACGTTCGAGCCGAAATTCGCCGTCAAGGCCGCCGCCACCGTCAAGTGACGGCAGGGCCGATCCGCCATCACAGGGGTTGAGCCCGGCCTCCTGGCCGTGTATCCCCGCGCTCCCGGAGGGCCGCGTTCGCAATGGACGCGGCCCTCGCCTTTGGCGCGTGCGGACCCGGACGATGGCAGCCTCTCCGTCAGACGACCTGTCGATCGGCATCGATTTTGGCACCAGCAACACTGTGCTGGCAGTGGCGCGACCGGGCGAGGCGGCGCGCGTGCTGCGCTTCGAGCATGGCGGCGAGAGCCTCGCCACCTACATCACCGCGCTGTGCTACTGGCAGGAGCGGGTGAAGGGCGTCCAGACCAACCGGGTCGAGGGCGGCCCGTGGGCGGTGGACGCGTTCCTGCAGGGGCTGGGGCCGCTGCGGTTCATCCAGTCGTTCAAGACCTTCGCGGCCAGCCCGGCGTTCCAGGACACGCGCATCTTCGGCGAGAAGATGCGGTTCGAGGATCTGCTCACCGGTTTCCTGCGGACGGCGCTGCGTCATGCCGGGCTCGACATTGCGGGCCGGCGCATCGTGATGGGCCGGCCGGTCCGCTT
>JBMOJG010000101.1:0-8015 GCA_049316925.1 Alsobacter sp.
ATGATCGTCGTCAAGGCGGCTTCCTTCGCCGACGCCTACCGGCTCCGCAGCCAATTGCGCAGCCCGACCTCCATGGCGTTCTTCCCGGCCGAGGTGCTGGTCGAGCTCTATGCCACAATGGGCGACGTGCGGCAGGTCGTCTCCGCGATGGCGGTTGCCACCCAGGCGATGGTCTATCTGGCGATCCTCATCGCCGTGATGGCGGTGACCGGCAGCCGCCGCCGGGAGGTCGCGGTGCTGCGGGCGCTCGGGGCGCCGCGCGCCTATGTGGCGGCAGCGCTGTGGCTCGGGCTGGCCGCCCTGATCCTCGCCGGCACGCTGCTCGGCCTCGGCCTCGGCTTTGCCGCGGCGGCAGCCGCATCCTCTGTCCTCGCGGTGAAGCTCGGTTTTGCCCTTCCCGTCAGCCTGGGCGGCGCCGAGATCGCTGCGGCAGCGCTGGCCGCCGCGGTCGGGCTGGTGCTGGCACTGCTGCCGGCGATCGTCCTCTACCGCCAGCCGGTCGGTGTCGCGATGAAGGACGGTTGAGCGCGGGAGCCGGACGTCCACCGACCTGCTGTCGACGGCTGTCAGGCCGGACGGGAGACGCGGGACCAGGCGAGGAGCCCCCGCCAGCCCGTTGGGCGGCGGCGGACGGCCCCCGAGTCCCGGCTGAAGCTGCTCCAGTCGTCATAGGCGCACGCACAGGCGGCGCCAGCGCCTTTCAGGAGGCTTTCGGGGTCCGGGCCATAGGTCGGCCGACGTGTGAGCCAGTGCTTCATGGGGAAACTGTGCGCCCGGGAGGTTAACACTGCGTCACACACGTGGCTTGCCTTCCCGTTTACGGTCCGTTCCGCTAAGGCTGGCCGCCGTGGCACACTGGGCGACACGGCGAATCAACGGATTGCGGAAGCGGCATGGCGGACACCGGTGATCTCTTTGGCGGCGGCGGGACGGCCCGGAAGCTGCCGACGCGCGCTCCTGGCGAGGCTGCAAAGGACGACAAGGCCAAGGCGGCGGCACGGGCGCGGCCGGCGCTGGCCCCCGTTCCGGCCGGCACCCCCGGCGAGGCCGGCTACACGGCGGCCTCGATCGAGGTGCTGGAGGGGCTCGAGCCGGTGCGCCGGCGGCCCGGCATGTATATCGGCGGCACCGACGAAAAGGCCCTGCACCACCTGTTCGCCGAAGTGATCGACAACGCCATGGACGAGGCGGTCGCCGGCCACGCCACCTTCATCGAGGTGCAGGTGTCAGAGGATGGCTCGATCACGGTCACCGACAATGGCCGCGGCATCCCGGTCGATCCGCACCCGAAATTCCCGGACAAGTCGGCGCTCGAGGTCATCATGACCACGCTGCACGCCGGCGGGAAGTTCGACAGCAAGGTCTACGAGACATCGGGCGGCCTGCACGGCGTCGGGGTGTCCGTGGTCAACGCCCTGTCCGACCGGCTCGAGGTCGAGGTGGCGCGCGGCCAGCAGCTCTACCGGCAGGTGTTCTCCCGTGGGCTCCCTGTCGGGCCGTTGGAAATGCTGGGCGAGACCCGCAACAGGCGCGGCACCAAGGTCCGATTCCACCCCGACGCGGAGATCTTCGGCGCCGAGGCCCGGTTCCAGCCCGGCCGCCTGTTCAAGATGGCGCGCTCCAAGGCCTATCTGTTCGGCGGGGTGGAGATCCGCTGGGCCTGCGCCCCCGGCCTGCTGGAGGGTCAGGACGTCGTGCCGGCCGAGGCCGTGTTCCGGTTCCCGGCCGGCCTCAAGGACTATCTGGCGCGCGAAATAGAGGGGCGCGAGGTCGTTACCGACCAGATCTTTGCCGGCAAGATCGAGAAGCCGGGCGGGCATGGCTCGCTCGAATGGGCCATCAGCTGGCTCGGCGGGGTCGAGGACGGCTTCGTCCACTCCTACTGCAACACGATCCCGACGCCCGAGGGTGGCACCCATGAGTCGGGCCTGCGCATCGCCCTGCTGCGCGCCCTGAAGGACCATGCCGAGCGCGTCGGCCAGACCAAGCGCGTCGCTGCGGTGACGACCGACGACGTGATGGTGACGTGTGCGGCGATGCTGTCGGTGTTCATCCGGGAGCCGGAATTCCAGGGGCAGACCAAGGACAAGCTCGCCACGCTGGAGGCCTCGCGCATCGTCGAGTCGGCGCTGCGCGACGCCTTCGACCACTGGCTGGCCGCCTCCCCGTCCCAGGCCAACAAGCTGCTCGACTGGACCATCGACCGGGCCGACGAGCGTCTGCGCCGCCGGGCCGAGAAGGAGGTCGCGCGCAAGACCGCGGTGCGCAAGCTGCGCCTGCCCGGCAAGCTCGCCGACTGCACCGCCGCCGGCGCGGCGGGGTCAGAGCTGTTCATCGTCGAGGGCGACTCCGCCGGCGGCTCGGCCAAGCAGGCGCGCGATCGCCAGACCCAGGCCGTGCTGCCGCTGCGCGGCAAGATCCTCAACGTCGCCAATGCGACGCGCGACAAGCTTGCCGCCAACCAGCAGTTGGCCGACCTGGTGCAGGCGCTGGGCTGCGGCACCGGCGGGCACTATCGGGACGAGGAACTCCGGTACGAGAAGGTGGTGATCATGACGGACGCCGACGTCGACGGCGCCCACATTGCCTCACTGCTGATCACCTTCTTCTTCCGCCAGACGCCGCGGCTGATCGAGAACGGCCATCTCTATCTGGCGGTGCCGCCGCTCTATCGCCTCAGCCATGGCGGCAAGACCGTCTATGCCCGCGACGACGGCCACAAGGACGAGCTGATGCGTTCGGTGTTCAAGGGCAAAACGCCCGAGATCGGCCGGTTCAAGGGCCTTGGCGAGATGATGCCAGCCCAGCTGAAGGAGACCACCATGGACCCGAAGCGGCGGACGCTGCTCAAGGTCGAGGTGGTCAACGACATGCGGCCGGCGACCGTCGATGCGGTCGAGCGGCTGATGGGCAACCGGCCCGAGGCGCGGTTCGCCTTCATCCAGGAGCGCGCCGCCTTTGCGACCGATCTTGTCGATCTTTGATCCACGGCAAGGCGGTCTTGGCCGGAAAGCTTACCGTTCCGTCATCTCGCCGACAGGCTGGTGTCATCGACACCGGCCCATGATCGGTAGATCGGCTTCGAGGAACTGGGCATGACCGGCACCGCAATCCAGGCGCGCTATGACGCAACCGCCCGCTTCTTCCACTGGAGCATGACCGGACTGATCACCGTCGTGTTCGCCATGTCGTTTGCTTTCGACGCGGTGCCGAAGGCCAGCGAGTACGTGCTCCTTCAGCTGCACATGATCGCAGGTCTGCTGATCCTGGCCCTCTACGCTGCCAGACTTGCGTGGCGGATCACCCACCGGCCGCCGCCTGCCGATCCGCAGGTGGGTCCGCTGATGACGCGCGTCGCAGGCATCGGGCATGTCGTGCTGTATGCGCTGATGCTGGCCGTGCCGCTGATCGGCCTGGCGGTGATCTTCCTGCGTGGGCGAGGCATTGATTTCGGGGCGTTCACGATCCCCTCCCCGCTGGCCGTCAACCGTCCAGCGGCGCGATCGGCCAAGGAGCTGCACGAGCTGCTGGCGTGGGGCCTCATGCTGCTGGCGGCCGGCCACGCGGCCGTGGCGGTCTGGCATCATCGGGTGCTGCACGACGGAGTGCTGCTGCGGATGTTGCCCAGTCGCTGACAAGCAGGCGTTAACCAACCCTGCCGCATGATCCTCGCAGGTCAGGCGACGGGGAAGCGGCAATGACGGCGACGGCCATTTTCGACTCGATGCTGCTGCGCACCATGGCCAGCGCCTGCATCATCGTCGCGGTGACGGTGGCGGCCGGCCAGTGGCTGGCCACCGCGCGGCCAGTCGACCGGGTCGTCGTGGCGTCGCAGGTCAGACCGGTCAAGCAGTCGATCGAGGGCATCCGTTCGATCCTCGACCCCAGCACCACCGGCTCGCTCGGGCGCGGCCGCACGGTGTCGCTGGACCCGTGCACCGGCGAAGTCCGGCGCTAGAGCGGAAACCGACCCGATCACACCAGATTATCCGCTATTGCCCATTGATCCCGCATCATATTTGTCCGCCGACCGGTACCTGCCAGGCGGGATGATGCTTTAGCCAAGCCAGCCTTCCACGGCCACGAGAGCCTCGGCGGGACACTCCAGCGTTGGCAGATGGCCGCAGAGCGGCACCCGCACGAGCCTTGCCGAACGGATTGAGTCCGCCATTTCGGCCGCGAGCTCCGGCGGTGTGATTGCATCCTCCTCCCCCACAAGAACCAGGGTCGGAACCTGGATGGCCGACAGGAATGGGCGCGAATCCATCCGGCCCATGATGGCGGCTTGTTGCCTTGCAAAGGCCTCCGCCCCCGTCGCCCGCGCCATTCCGAGAACCATGGCATCGAGCTGGGCGTCCGCCCATCGCGAGGGATGCACCAGGCGCGGCCACAGCTGCCGGTGGATCTCGTCGACCGCTGCAGGACCGGCTTCGGCGAGGTGGATGAGATCGCGACGGCGCTGGCTCGCGGCATCGCTATCGGGCCTCGCAGACGTGTCGAGCAGCGCAAGACGCGTAACCCTGGCGGGAGCCAGGCGCATGATCTCGAGTGCCACATAACCACCCATCGACAGCCCCGCGAGGGCAAAGCGCGCCGGCGCCGCGGCCAGGGCACGACCGGCCATCAACGCAATCGTGGCATCGCTCGCAACATCAGCCACGGTGACCGGAATTCGGGGCGACAGGACGTCGATCAGTGGTGCAAAAAGGTCCCCTGTGCAGTTCAAGCCGGGCACGAGCAGGAGCGGTTCGGGCATGTGGTCGTCCAGGGCTTCGACCCACGTGCAGACGCGGGCGCCACGAATAGCGAATTGACTTGATTCGGAATTCCCCTATTTTCCGCGCTGCCCGCGAAGGTTCGGCCGACGATTGTCATCGACGCGTCTTATCCGGCCGCCTTCCTCTAACGCGAATGAGCGTCGAACAGCCGCGCCGAGAGGCGGCATCACACGATGAATTTTTCTGACCTTGGCCTGAGCGAAAAAGTCCTCGAGGCGGTAACGACCTCCGGGTACACGCAGCCGACTCCGATCCAGGAGCAGGCGATCCCGCATGTGCTGGAGCGCCGCGACGTGCTTGGCATCGCCCAGACCGGCACCGGCAAGACGGCGGCGTTCACGCTGCCTATGCTGACCCTGCTGGAGCAGGGTCGTGCCCGCGCGCGGATGCCCCGTACGCTGATCCTCGAGCCGACGCGCGAACTCGCCGCCCAGGTCGAGGAAGCGTTCCTGAAGTACGGCGCAGGGCAGCGGTTGAGTGTCGCGCTGCTGATCGGCGGCATGTCGTTCAACGACCAGGACGTGAAGATCACCCGCGGCGTCGACGTGCTGATCGCCACGCCCGGCCGCCTTCTCGACCATTTCGAGCGTGGCAAGCTGCTGCTCACCGGCATCGAGATCCTGGTGATCGACGAAGCCGACCGCATGCTCGACATGGGTTTCATTCCCGACATCGAGCGCATCTGCCGTCTCGTCCCGTTCACGCGGCAGACACTGTTCTTCTCGGCGACGATGCCGCCGGAGATCCAGCGCCTGACCGAAACCTTCCTGCACAATCCGGCCCGCATCGAGGTGGCCCGCCAGGCGTCGACCGCCGCGACCATCACGCAACGGCTGGTTGCGGCCGGATCCGACCAGGCCGACAAGCGCGACGTGTTGCGCAACCTGATCCGCTCGACGCCCGATTTCAAGAACGCCATCATCTTCTGCAACCGCAAGCGCGACGTGCAGACACTGTGGAAATCACTGCAGAAGCATGGATTCAGCGTCACGGCCCTGCACGGCGACCTGGACCAGCGGGCTCGCATGGCCGCGCTCGAGAGCTTCCGGAACGGGTCGATCCAGCTGCTCGTCGCCAGCGACGTGGCGGCCCGGGGCCTCGACATCCCGGATGTCAGCCATGTGTTCAATTTCGACGTGCCGCACCATGCCGAGGACTATGTCCACCGCATTGGCCGTACCGGCCGCGCCGGACGCAAGGGCACGGCCTACACGCTGGTCACGCCGGAGGACCGCAAGTCGCTGGCGGCCGTCGAGCAGATGATCGGCAACAGCCTCGACTGGGAAGGCGCGCAGACCGCGTCGGAAGTGGACGGACCGCGCACTTCGCGTGGTGGCCGCCGGGCCGCCGGCGCGGCCGACAAGAGCGCCCGCGGCCGCACCGGGACGGCGAAGCTGCGCGGGGGCGACAAGCGCGAACATGGTGACGCCGAGACCCTCGCGCCCGACGAGGCCGCCGCGCCGGCGCGTCCGGCGCGTCCGGCGCGCACGCGCCGCACCGAAACGGCAGCCCCGGACAAGAACCGGGAGAGCCGGCCTGAAGCCACAGCCGAGCCGCGCCGCGAGAGGGCTGCACGGCCGCCGCGTGAGGAACGTGACGAAGCGCCTGTTGTGGGGCTCGGCGACCACATTCCCTCGTTCTTGCTGCGATCAGTTCGAGCTCGTTAACTCGCTCCCTGATCTTTGCAAAATTAATTGGCCATTAAGCCGCACATGGCAGTCTCCACGTTACAATCAAATGTGGAGAGTACCCTGATGGCGGGCAACGCGGCGGATCGCGATTACAGCGTGAAACTGGCCGAAGAAGCTGTCAGCCAGATGCGGACGCACCATGCGCCTGGCTATCCCAAATCCTACGAGGTCTGGTACACGCATCTGGCGGGCCAGGACCCGGCTCTGAGCCGCGCGATCACAGACATTGTCAGCCGTGGCGTTGAGATCGGCGAAAGCGCGATCGAGCAGCTGTATGACAAGTTCCTGTGCAAGACCCGCGTGGCGGAGCAGGCCGAGCAGACCAGCATCGGCATGATCCACGAGATCGATAAGGTCATGGAAATGGTCGACACCGCTCTTGGCTCGACCACAAATTATGGCAATTCGCTCGAAGAAATCACCGCGGATCTCGACGGTAATTCCGACCGCGGTACGATTCGCGACCTGGTGAGCCGTCTGGTGGCTGCGACCCGCGAGACCGTGGCAACGAACCGTTCTCTGGAAACCCGCCTCAAGGAAACGCGCGGCGAGATCCAGGACCTGCGCGAGAACCTCGAGACGATCCGCATCGAATCGCTGACTGACCCGCTGACCACGCTGGCCAACCGCAAGCATCTCGACGCGATGCTGCTGAAGACGATCGACCACGCGACGCTCACTGGCGAGCCGCTGTCCTTGATGATGATCGACGTCGACAAGTTCAAGGTCTTCAACGACACGTGGGGACATCTGACCGGCGATCAGGTGCTGCGTCTTGTCTCCCTGTCGATCAAGGGTGCAGTGCGGCCGACCGATACGGCCGCCCGTTACGGCGGCGAGGAGTTCGCGATCATCATACCGCAGTCGTCGCTGAAGTCCGGCAGCCTGGTGGCCGAACGCATTCGACAGACGGTCATGAGCCGCGAACTGGTGAAGCGTTCGACCGGCGAGGCGCTCGGGCGCCTTACGGTGTCGATCGGCATTGCCACCCTGCAGAAGGGCGACACGTCATCGCTGCTGGTGGAACGCGCCGACAGGTGCCTTCTGCTTGCCAAGCGGACCGGCCGCAACAAGTGCGTGTCGGAAGCCGATGTTGCCCCTGAAGAACTCGCCAAGGTCGCCTGAGCGCCCCCCCCCCCGGTTCGCCCGGGTGGGTGTCCAGTCACGATTGAGGCTGCGCTGGGCGTGAGCCCGGTCGCAAACGCTCTCGGGCCTTCGTCACGGTTGGTCTTTGCTTGCCCAGCCCGCGCCGCTGCGAACGCCAACGATCGGTTGCGATCGGCACCGACAGGCTCGCCTGACCCTCATCCCTCCAGCGACTGTCGTGTTCAGGCGCGCGCCAGATCCTCGGGCTGCGCCGGGGTCAGGGCCACCGACTCGCCGCAGCCGCAGGCCGATGTCTGGTTCGGGTTGTTGAACACGAACTGGGACGCGAGCTTCGACGTCTTGAAGTCCATCTCGGTGCCCAGCAGGAACAACACCGCCTTCGGCTCGACCAGGATGGTGACGCCCCGGTCCTCGACGATCTCGTCGCCGGGCCGGACCG
>JBMOJG010000102.1:0-8001 GCA_049316925.1 Alsobacter sp.
GGCGTTCTGGGGCGACACCGCGCATGGTGCGCGCCAGCTCGTCGAGCGCGGCACCATCGACTACCTGGTGTTCGACTATCTGGCCGAGATCACGCTGGCGCTGCTGGCCCGCGTTCGGGCCCGCAAGCCGGAGCTCGGTTATGTGCCGGATTGCGTCGACGTGGTGGCGCCGCTGCTGCCCGAGATTCTGGCGCGTGGCATCAAGGTGGTGTCGAACGGCGGCGGCATGAACCCCGAGGCGGCGGCAGCCGAACTGGCGCGGCGGGCGGCCGCCCAGGGCCTATCGCCGCGCATCGCCGTGGTGAGCGGCGACGACCTCATGCCGCAGATCGAGGCGCTTCGGGCTGCCGATATCCGCGACATGACGACCGGCGCGCCGCTGCCGCCGCGGCTGACCAGCGCCAATGCGTATCTGGGCGCGGGGCCGATCGCGCAGGCGCTGTCGCGCGGCGCCGACATCGTCATCACCGGGCGCTGCGTCGACTCGGCCGTCACGCTTGGGGCGCTGATGCATGAATTCGGCTGGAGTACCGGCGATCACGACCGTCTTGCGGCGGGCAGTCTTGCCGGTCACCTGCTGGAGTGCGGCACGCAGGTGACGGGTGGCGTGTTCACCGACTGGGCGTCCGTGCCGGGCTGGGACGACATGGGCTTTCCGATCGCCGAATGCCGGGCGGACGGGAGCTTCGTCCTGACCAAGCCGCCGGGCACCGGCGGGCTGGTCACGCCGCTCAGCGTCGGCGAGCAGCTGCTCTACGAGATCGGCGATCCGGCCGCCTATCTGCTGCCCGACGTTACCTGCGATTTCCGCGGCGTCACCCTCGTGCAGGACGGGCCGAACCGTGTCCGTGTGTCCGGCGCGAAGGGCCGCCCGCCGACAGGGCTGCTGAAGGTCTGCGCCACATTTGCGGACGGCTTCCGGACCATCGGCACGGTGACGATCGCCGGGCGGGATGCCGCCGCCAAAGCGCAGCGAACCGGGGAGGCGATCCTGGCGCGCGCCAGCCTGCTGATGGCCGAAGCGGGCCATGCGGCGTTCTCCGAGACCTCGATCGAGGTGCTGGGAAGCGAGGCTACTTATGGGCCAAGTGCGGCGCTTGCGGCCACCCGCAGCCGCGAGGTCGTGCTGAAGATCGGCGCCCGGCACGCGGAGGAGGCCGCCCTCGGCATCCTGGCACGCGAGATCGTGCCGGCTGCCACCGCCATGGCGCAGGGGCTGACGGGCCTTCATGCCGGACGACCGGGCGTGCAGCCGGTGCTGCGGGTCGTCTCTTTCCTGGTGCCGTCCGCCATGGCACCCGCCAGCGTCGTGCTCGACAGCCGGACCGACACGGTCCCCGGTCCGGAACCCGCACAATCGGGCGCCGCTGACCATCTCTACGCCCTCCCTACGGAGGTTGCGTCCGCCGCTCCAGAGGAGATGGCCACTGCGACGGTGCCTCTCGTGGCTCTGGCCGTGGGCCGCAGCGGCGACAAGGGCAACTCGGCCAATATCGGCATCATGGCCCGCCGGCCGGAGGCTTTGCCGTGGATCCGCGCGGCGCTGACGCCCGACGCGGTGGCGGCGTTCTTCCGCCAGACGGGCGTCACCCGCGTCGAGCGCTTCGAGCTGCCGGGGCTGTCCGCCCTGAACTTTGTCCTGCACGATTGCCTGGGCGGCGGCGGCACTGCGTCGCTGCGCATCGACCCGCAGGGCAAGGCCTTCGCGCAGATGCTGATGGACCTGCCGATCCCGGTTCCTGCCACGCTGGCCGCCGGGATCGCAGCGGAAGGGGACCCGACATGACAGAGCCTGACAGCCTCGCAGCCCCCCTCACCTTCCGCGACGACCTGCTCAAGGATCAGGTGGTCGTCGTTTCGGGCGCCGGAACCGGCCTCGGCAAGGCCATCGCCATCCAGTGCGCGCGGCTCGGCGCCAGGCTGGCGATCTGTGGCCGCAAGGTCGAGAAGCTCGAGGCGACGGCGGAGATCTTGCGCGGGATCGGGGCCGACGTCATGGTCCGGCCGGCAACGATCCGCGACGCCGAGGATGTCGACCGCATGCATGGCGAGATCTGGGAGCGGTTCGGTCGGGTCGATCACCTGGTCAACAATGCCGGCGGCCAGTTTCCGCAGGCGGCGATCGACTTCTCGGTGAAAGGCTGGAACGCCGTCATCGACACCAATCTCAACGGCAGCTGGTACATGATGCAGGCCGCCGCGCGGCGCTGGCGCGACCATGGCGGGCCGGGCTCGATCGTCAACATTGTCGCCGTCGTCGGGCGCGGGATGCCGGGCGTCGCCCACACCTGCGCGGCCCGGGCCGGGGTGATCCACCTGTCGAAGACGGTGGCGATCGAGTGGGCGCCACTCGGCATCCGCGTCAACTGCGTGGCACCGGGCGCGATCTGGACCGAGGGCATGAATGTCTATCCGGAAGAGGCCCGGCGGGAGCTGCCGCGGTCGAACCTGATGCAGCGGTTCGGCACGGCCCGCGACGTGGCCGACGCGGTGACCTACCTGATCGGCCCGAGCGGCAGCTTCGTCACCGGCGAGGTCATGGTGGTGGACGGCGGCAACCAGGTGTGGGGCGACCAGTGGACAATCCCGCGGCCGGACTATTTCGCCGTCTGATCCGATCCCGGAATTTGGGCGATGTTGCGGGCCTGCGGCCGGATGTCGCCGCCGCTCGCCCCTGCAAGCCGGGGCCCGGCACACTCGGATTCCGCCGGTCCGACCCCGGAGGCTCCATGCGCGCGACATCCCCTGCCGGCCTGCTGCATCGATCCTTGCTGTCTCTGATCGTTGCGCTCACAGCCCTCTTCGGTTCCGCCCATGCCGATAGCGGGGCCGAGGCCGCCTGGACGGTGCTGTCGCAGGGCGGGATCGTACTGTTCCGGCATGCCAATGCACCGGGCGGCGGCGATCCTGAGGACATGCGGCTCGGCGACTGTTCGACCCAGCGCAATCTCGACGCGGAAGGCCGGGCCCAGGCCGGTCGGATCGGCGACGCCTTCCGCGCCCGCGCTATCGCGGTGGGCGCGGTGCTCGTGTCGCAATGGTGCCGGACCACCGAGACGGCCGAGATCGCGTTTCCAGGCAGAGCAAAGGCCGAACCGGCCTTCAACTCGTTCTTCGGGCGGCCAGCTGACGGACCGGCGCAGACGCGGGAAGCTCTGGCCGTGCTCGATGCCTGGCGGGGGCCCGGCGCGCTGGTGGTCACCACCCATCAGGTCAACATCACGGCGCTGACCGGGATCTTCCCGGCGTCCGGCGAGGGGATCGTGCTGGATCGCCGCAACGGTGCCTGGACGGTCATCGGCCGGATCAGGCCCTGACGGCGTCCTGCGCGCCAGCCCGACCAGTGATGGCTTTTTGCAACAGATCGTCCCAACCTGTCGGCGGGAGCTTTGGTCCGACCGGTCCCGACTCGACTCCGGGTGGGGTCTTCGGGATGATCCGACGGTCGCCCCGGCGGCGTCTGCATCACCAGACTGGGGCATGGCCGTGGCGACTGTCGGACAGCTGCAGACCGCATGGCCGGCGCTTCTCGCCACCAGGGTGGCGATCGCCGGCATAGCTGTACTCCTCGTGCCGCTTCCCGCCCTTGCCGCCGACACCAGCACCGGCCCGAGCTTTCTGAAATCCTGCACGATCTCGACGCCCACCATCGGGCCGATCTGGCCGAGCCCCGCTTCTGCGGATGACACGCCGGCGAAAGGCAAATCCGCCAAGGCGAAGCCGGCAACCGGCAAGGCCGCCTCGACGGCTGTCACCAAGACGTCCAAAGCCGCCGCTGCCAGCTCCGATGCGGACGACGACAGCAGCGACGATGATGATGACGACGATGATGATGATGATGATGACGACACTACCGGCATCCTCATCCCGCAATCATCGCTGTGCATCGCCCTGTCGGGGACGCTGACGTTCGGCCTGCAGCAGACGAACGTCCATGCCAGCAGGCTGGCGACGGCCGCCGGCGTGGCCCCCAAGGGCAGCCTGACCCCCCAGTTCAGCGGGACGGCGACCTTCAGTGCGCAGTATACGCTCGACAACGGGGTCGAGGTGCAGGCCGTCATCGGAGCGACGGCCAGCATCGCGCAGCCGGTGAGCGCGCCCAGCCTGACGCAAGCGTCGTTGACGGTCGGACCGGTTGCGGTGGGAGTGATGTCGTCGCGCTTCGATTTCTGGACCGGAGACGACTTCATCTACTCGGCACAGACCCCGAACCGGACCGTCGGCCTGCTCGCCTATACCGCGCCGCTGACCGACGACACGACCCTGTCGCTCTCCTTCGAGCGTCCCCAGCTCGACCAGTCGCAATCCTCCGTCGCCACGAAGGCGACCGGATCCAACTCGCCGGACCCCGTGCTGCAGCTGCTCTATGACGGCGACAGCCTCACCGCGCAGGGCTCGTTTGCCCTGCACGGCCTCGGCAACGCCAGCGGGAACACCGGCAAGGCGGTGCTGATCGGCGCGACCTGGACGACCCAGCTCGCCGGTCGCACCGCGAGCCTGACGGGGCAGTGGGCCGGCGCCATCAATGCGCCGACCTATCTGGGCTCGCAGCTCGACCAGCGCACCACGCGGGCCGTGATCTTCGCCGAGGATCCGACCCGCGGCTGGTCGGGTGTCGTGTCGGGTCAATACCAGTGGACGGATACGATCACGAGCAATGCCTTTGCCAGCGTCTACCGGATGTCCCTGCCGGTGGCCCGGACGGTGTCGGGTGACATCGCCATCGATCGCGTCGCCGTCAACACGACCTGGGAGCCGAACCCCGGCGTCAAGGTCGGCCTCGAGGGCATGGTCAGCTGGCAGCAGATTGACATCACCGGCCGGCAGCGGCCCGGGCTCGCCGTCGGGAGCCGGGTGGGCACGTTGCAGCTGTTCGTCCAGGGGACGTTCTAAGGCCCGGTCAGGCCGGCCTCAGCGTCCTGTGCGAGAGGAAGAACCGGAGCATTTCCCGGCTGGCGTCGGGCCCCTGCGGAGCCGTGTAGGAGCCATCCATGCTGCCGCCCGACCAGGCATGGCCAAGCCCGTGCACGAGCCAGTGCTCATGCCGGGACACGCCGCCCTTCGCGGCGTGGACGGTGCGGGTGAAGGTGACGCCCGACGCGCTGGTGCCCTGCTCGACCCGCTTCTCCAGCGGCTCGCCGGCCAATGCCTGGTCCATCACCTGGGCGCCGTTGATCGGCGCGACGGTGCGGTCGGCGTCGCCATGGAACACGATGGTGGGCACGCCGGCCCCGGCCTTGAGGGTGGTGCCGGCGCCCTTCTTCATGGCCGAGAAGGCGTTTGCCATCGTCCTTGCAGCACCAACCGGCAGGCCGGAGTGGACACCGGCCGCGGCGAACAGATCCGGATAGGCCGCCGCCATGATGGCGGCCGCCGCACCGCCGGCCGATAGGCCGGCAACGTAGACGCAGCCCTCTGCGGCATCCACGTCCGCCATGGCCGCACGGGCAATACCGGCGATGAGGGCGGCCTCGCCGCGATCGCGCGTCTGGTTGCCGGTGTTGAACCAGTTCCAGCACAGCGACGCATTGGCCGCATCGGACTGGGCCGGATACACGACAGCCAGGCCGTGCTCCTCCGCCAGAAGGTTCATGCGGGTGCCAGCGGCGAAATCATCGGGCGTCTGGGTGCAGCCGTGCAGCATGACCAGCAGCGGCATGCCGCCGGCGGCGGGACGGCTCGGGACGAAGAGGCGATAGGCCCGGGTTCCGGCCGGGCCGGTGAAGCTGCGCGTTTCGAACCTGGCGCCCTCGGGCACCGGCGGGACGACACGCGGGCGGGCCGGGGCCGCCGGACGGCCGGGAAACCGGAACCGGCCGGCAGGCGTCCGCTCGGCCGGGCGGTCGGCAGCACGGTCGGCGGGTCCCGGCGCGCTTCCAGACAGCGCACCGCGCAATGCCGCCAGCGCTTCCGGAAGGCGGCCCTGACGGGTCAGTCGCGTGGCCTCGGCGATGCCGGATTTGAAACGAAGGGTCATTGAACCTGTCCTTTTGGGGATCTTCACTGTCAGCGAATGCGGTCGGCGAGGGCGGTCTTGACCGCCGCAGACGCCTGCAAGGCGCCGAGCACCTGGATGGACGCGATTGTCGCGCGGGCGAGTTCAGGCGTGACATCGGCGCCGATCACCACGAGGCCCAGCACCTGGATGTGCAGGACCTCGCCGGAGGCCTGAACCGTCTCCAGCTCTTCGCGCCCGTAGCGCCGCAGCCCGAGATCGAGGCGGCGCCGTGCGATCGCCTGCCTGAGGCTGTCGGCGTGCCGGTCGAGCTGGTTGCGGATGGCGGTGCGGATGAAATCGGTCCGGTTCGAATAGAAGCCGTCGCGCACCAAAAGGTCGACGTGACCGAGATCGACGAAGCCGAGATTGATCGTGATCTTCTCGCTGTCCGCGCTGCGGCTCGGGGGATCAGGGATCAGTTTCAAGACTTTCATCTCCATACCATCCGTAGAGATGGTATATGGATGTCAAATTCCTAAGCGCAAGCCTGTATCCCGTCGTTGTCCATTCCCCGAAAGGCGGGATCAAGGCGCGGGCAGGGCACCTGCGGCGCCGTGTCCTGCCGCGCAGGGCCTTGACACACGCGGGCGGAATTATTTTAGATGTTAAACAGTTTCCGCCGGCTGCGTGCTGCTTCGCGCGGCGTGGGGACACACCGGAGGCCGCTGCGATGATGACGCGTTCGGGCCATGTGGACAGCTTCACGCGTGACAACCTCCCGCCGGCAGAGCAGTGGCCGCAGCTGCGGCTGGAGCGTCCCGAATTCCGCTATCCCGAGCGCCTGAACTGTGCGGTCGCCTTCGCAGACGATCAGGTCGCGGCCGGCCGCGGCGACCGGCCCTGCATCCTGGCGCCGGGCATATCCTGGACCTATGCGGAGCTGCAGGACCACGTCGACCGCATCGCCCGGGTGCTGGTCGAGATCCACGGGCTCGTGCCAGGCAACCGGGTGTTGCTGCGCGCGCCCAACACGCCGCTGATGGTCGCCACCACCCTGGCGGTGATCCGCGCGGGCGGGGTCGTGGTGGCGACCATGCCGCTGTTGCGGGCGGGCGAGCTCGTCAGCGTCATCGAGAAGGCGCAGATCCGGCTGGCGGTGTGCGACCACCGACTGGTCGAGGCGCTGGAGACGGCCCGGCAGGCTGCGCCGGTGCTGGAGCGGATCGTGCCGATGGGCTCGGCGGACGCCTTCAGCCTCGAGGTGCAGGCTGCCGCGGCTGCCCCCGGCTTTCCGCCCTGTGACACCGCCGCCGACGATGTCTGCCTGATCGGGTTTACGTCCGGCACGACCGGCGTGCCCAAGGGAACGCTGCATTTCCACCGCGACCTGCTGGCAATCTGCGACGGCTACGCCGCCCACATGGTGCGGGCGACCGCGGATGACCGCTTTATCGGCTCGCCGCCGCTGGCCTTCACCTTCGGGCTGGGCGGGCTCGTGCTGTTTCCGCTGCGGGCGGGGGCGTCAACGGTGCTGCTCGAGAAGGCTGGTCCGCACGAACTCGTCGACGCCATCGAGGCGTTCCGCGCCAGCATCTGCTTCACCGCACCCACCGCCTATCGGGTGATGGCCGGGCTGGCGCCGGGCCGTGACCTCGCCAGCCTGCGCCTGTGCGTCTCGGCCGGCGAGGCCCTGCCGAGGCCCACCTTCGACGCCTGGGAGGCGGTCACGGGCCTGCCCATCGTCGAGGGCATCGGCGCCACCGAGATGCTGCACATCTTCATCGGCTCGACACCCGAGACGGTGCGACCGGGCGCCACGGGGCTGCCGGTGCCGGGCTACGAGGCCAAGGTCATCGACGCGAAGGGCCAGCCGGTGCCGGACGGGACGCCGGGGCGGCTGGCGGTGCGCGGCCCCACCGGCTGCCGCTACCTCGCCGACGACCGTCAGGGCGTCTATGTGCAGGATGGCTGGAACATCACCGGCGACACCTATGTGCGCGATGCCGATGGCTACTTCATCTACCAGGCGCGCTCCGACGACATGATCGTGTCGGCCGGCTACA
>JBMOJG010000103.1:0-7892 GCA_049316925.1 Alsobacter sp.
CGCCCGCCGTCAGCGTCAGGCTCAGCGGCAGGCCGGCCAGAACACCGCCGCCGGGCGGCCTGGCGTCGACGCCGATGCGGTAGTGGATCAGGCGCGTCCCTGGCCCGGCGGGCTCGACCGCCATCGCCATCGGGGCGGCAAACGTCCAGTCGGCCGGACCCTCGGCGAAGATGTCGACGATCGACGCGCTGTCGGGCACCAGCGCGGCGACGATCAGCGACGACCCGTCCGGTCCCGCGACGACCGACCGCAACATCGGGGCCGGCCCTTCTCCCAGCACGCCACGCTCCGGCACCTTGCGCAGCGCGTCGCGCACCAGGGCGGCGTGCGGCGTCGGCGCGGAGCCGGCCGGCAGCGCAACCTGCGCGGAGCCCTGCGCGGGAATGCAGATCTTCTCGCAAACCGCGTAGTCCAGCCGCAGCACGAGCTGCGCCGGCCGTCCCGGCTCGCCAAGCGTCACGTGCAGCGGAAACACGACCTTGTCCTGGTAGCCGATCGACGACCCTGCCGTATCCTCGAACCGCAACGGCGCCGGCCACAGCACCTCGACGGCGCGGACATTGCGCGAGGCCGACCAGTCGAACACCGGCGGCAAGCCTGAGTCGCCCGGGGTTCGCCAGTAGGTCTTGAAATGCGGGTCGAGCCTGATGATCAGGGCCGCGAGGCGGCGCCCGACATCGCCGTCGAGCGGCCCGCCGTCGACGATCCGCAGCGCCGAGTGCATGCCGGGTGACCAGTCGGACGTTCCCGGCGGGCTGCTGGCTGCAGGTGCCGCCACGGCGTTCCGCCACGCCCCAGCCGTCCCGAAAGCCAGGATCAGGCAGGTGACGGCGCGGCGGCTGGGCTGGACCATGACGCTCTCATGCTCCTCGTGGCGCCGTTGCGAAAGCCACGAGCGCGTGATGCCGCGGAAAGGCTGCGCCACCCCCGCGTTGGCTTCGCTGTAAAAAAAGCTTACGATACGCGTCATCGACACGTTGGACACCATGTCGCCCATGGGCTCAAGCGGGTTCCTCGACGGACAGCTTCTCTTGGCCATGCCGGGCATGCCGGATGACCGCTTCGCCCGGACGGTGATCTACATCTGCGCCCATTCGCCCGAGGGCGCGATGGGCCTGGTGATCAACAAGCCGGCCGCCGACATCGCGTTTCCGTCGCTGCTCGAGCAGCTCGAGATCATTTCCGCCGAGAGCCCGATCAGCCTGCCGGAGCGGGCCGAGCGCTTCCGGGTGCTGAAAGGCGGTCCGGTCGAGACCGGGCGCGGCTTCGTGCTGCACTCCGATGATTTCACCATCGTCAACTCGACGCTGACCATCGACGACGGCATCTGCCTGACTGCGACCGTCGACATCCTGCGGGCCATCGCGGCCGGCGAAGGGCCGTCGCGCGGCATTCTGGCCCTCGGCTATGCCGGTTGGGGCGCTGGCCAGCTCGAATCGGAGATCAACGAGAATGGCTGGCTGAACTGCCCGGCCGATCCCGCACTGGTGTTCGACGAGAGCTTCGAGACGAAATACGACCGCGCGATGCAAAAGATCGGCATCGACCTGTCGATGCTGTCGAGCGCCGCCGGCCACGCCTGAAACGCGTCAGGCCGCCTCTGCCGCCGCCCCGACCAGTTTGCGGGCTTCCTGCGCCGTCATCGCCGCACCGAAGGCATAGCCCTGCGCGAACTCGCAGCCCATCTGGTCGAGCTCGATGGCATCGGATTCGGTCTCGGCCCCTTCGGCGACGACCTCCATGCCGAGGTCGTGCGCCAGCGTCACGATCGACCGCAGGATCACCGGCCGCGCCCCCTTCGCGTCGTGGCGCACGAAGGACTTGTCGAGCTTGATCGTATCGAACGGAAACCGCTGCAGGTAGGACAGCGACGAGTAACCTGTCCCGAAATCGTCCAGCGACAGGCCGGCACCCAGATCGGCGATCCGGGTCAGGATCTGCGTGGCGTATTCGGGATTTTCCATCACGAGGCTTTCGGTCACCTCGAGCTTCAGCGTGCCGCGCTGCACCGGGAACCGCGACAGCACCATCTTCACGTCCTGCAGCAGGTCGTGACGCAGCAGCTGCCGGCTCGAGACGTTGACGCTGGCGAAGATCGGCGGATCGACGTCCAGCGCCCGCTGCCAGGCCGCCAGCTCCTGCGCTGTCCGCTCCAGCGCGAACATGCCGAGGTCGATGATCAGACCGCTCTCCTCGGCAATGGAGATGAACTCCGCCGGGGCCAGTCGGCCATGCTTGGGGTGGTCCCAGCGCATCAGCGCCTCGAAGCCGGCCACGGTCCGGTCCTCCAGCCGCACGATCGGCTGGAACAGGATCTTGATCTCGTTGCGCTCCAGCGCCCGGCGCAGGTCCATCTCCAGCGCCAGCCGGTCGGTGCGCTGCGCCCGCATTGCCGGGCGGAACACCTCGATGCGGTCGCCGCCGAGCCGCTTGGCATGCATCATCGCGATCTCGGCGTTGCGCAGCACGTCCTCACCGCGCGACCGCGCGGTCGGATCGGGCAGGGCGATCCCCAGCGACGCGGTGAGGAAGATCTCCCGGTCGCCGAACACCACCGGGCTGGTGATGATCCGGCGGATCGTATCGGCCACCACGGTGATGCGCTCGGGCTCCTTCTCGCTCAGGAGGATGAGGCCGAACTGGTCGCCGGTGACCCGCGCCAGCGTGTCCTGCGGCTTCAGCAGCCGGCCGAGCCGGCGCGCCATCGCCAGCAGGATCGAGTCGCCGGCCGGCAGGCCGATGGACTCGTTCACCTGCTTGAACCTGTCGATGTCGAGCACGATGACGGTCGGCCGGACCGATTCGTCCGACTGCGACAGGGTGAGCGCGGCGTCGAGCCTGTCGAGATACAGCCGCCGGTTGGGCAGGCCGGTGAGATTGTCATGCACGGCATCGTGCAGGATCCGCTCCTCGGCCGTCTTGCTGTCGGTGACGTCGCCGAGCGTGCCGACGACGCGCACGACTTCGCCGTCCGATCCCACCACCGGGCGCGCCTTCAGCGCATACCAGTAGTAGTGGCCATCGGCGGTCTTCAGGCGGAAGTCGAGAGTGATGCGCCCCCGACGCTGCTCCAGCACCGCATCCAGGGTGGCCCGGAACCGGTCGCGGTCGAAGGGATGCATCACCTCGAGCCAGTTCGCAGCCGGCCCCTCGAGCGTCCCGCGCCGCAAAGCAAGGTGGTTTTCCACCTCGGGGCTGACATAGACCTTGTCGGCCAGCACATCCCAGTCGAACACGGTGTCGCCAGAGCCGGCCAGCGCCAGCGCCTTGCGCTCGCTGTCGCTCACCAGCCCCTGCGCAAAGGCGCCGCCGGCGAAGGCGTGCTGCATGACCGTGAAGCCGATCAGCATGACGATCAGCACCAGCCCGCCCAGCAGCGCCGGAGCCACCAGATCGTTGGTCAACTGGCCGGATACCGCGAAGGCAGTGGCAATCACCCAGGTGAGCAGCAAGAACCAGGTTGGCGTCAGCATCACAGCCCGGTCGTAGCCATGGGTCGACAGATACAGCACCAGGATGAACCCGACCGCCGCCACCGCCGCGATCGAGATCCGCGCCACGCCTGCCGCAACCACCGGATCGAACACCGCCAGCCCGATCAGCGCGGCCAGGAACAGCAGCCAGCCGGCCGTCACGTGGCTGTAGCGCACATGCCAGCGGTTGAGGTTCAGATAGGCGAACAGGAACACAAGCAGCGTGGCAGCCAGCACTGCCTCGGCACAGGCCCGGTACACCCGCTCGCCGAGCGGCGTGGTCGGCACGATCTTCTGCCAGAAGCCGAAATCGATGCACACATAGGCCAGCACGGCCCAGGCCAGTGCCGCCGCCGCCGGGAAGATCACCGCGCCCTTGACCACGAACACGATGGTCAGGAACAGCGCCAGCAGGCCCGCGATGCCGATGACGATGCCGCGGTAGAGCGTGAGGCCGTTCGCCTTTTCCTTGTAGTCGTCCGGATTCCACAGATAGAGCTGCGGCAGCCGCTGGCTCGCCAACTCGGCGATATAGGTGACAGTGGAGCCGGGATCGAGCACGATCTCGAAGATGTCGGCCTCGGGATTGTCCTCCCGGTCCGGGCTCTCGCCCTGGCTGGCCGTCACCGCCGTGATCCGGTCGGACCCCAGGTCCGGCGACAGCACGCCGGAATTCACCAGCCGGAAATGCGGCGCCACCAGCCAGCGGGTGAGCTGCTCGTTCGAATCGTTGCGCAGCGCGAAGACGATCCATTCGGGCCGCGTCCCGGCCTCCTTCGCCTTGATGGCGATTCGCCGGACGATCCCATCGGCGCCGGGAGCGGTCGAAATCTGGATCAGGTCGCCCTCCGAGCGTGACCGCTCGACAAAGGGCAGAAGGTCGATGGCAGCACTGCCCTGGCGCACCGAGACGGGGTCCAGCGCCAGCGCCGCGTTGCCTGTCGCCAGCAGGGCAACAGCCAGGCCGACAAGGGCGGCGAGGAGGGGCAGGATGCGCAACGCGTGGAACCTCGACGTCTGAAACCGGTCCGACCCGTCAACCGTGGGAGGAAGTGGTAGCTGCGCCGCTGATGGAGGGCAAGCGAGGCGGCTGGGGCAGCTGTCCTCGTCCCCGATCAAGGCAAGGGTGTGTCAGCGCCCGGAATGCTCCGGAATTCGTCGCGCAGGAGGCCGTAGAGCACGTGATCCTGCCAGGCGCCATTGATGCACAGATATTGCCGGGCATACCCCTCGCGGCGGAATCCGACACGCTCCAGCAGCCGCATCGACGGCGCATTGGTGGGAACGCAGGCCGCCTCGAGCCGCCGCAGCCGCAACGCATCGAACGCATAGCCGGCCGCCAGCCTGACCGCCCGGGTCATGGTGCCCCGGCCGGCATGTGTCGCCCCCATCCAGTAGCCCAGCGTCGCCGCCTGGGATACGCCACGGCGCACCATGCCGAGCGTCAGCCCGCCGAGAAGCATCCCGTCGCTGTCGCGGAAAATCAGGAACGGATAGGCGGCGTCATCCTCGATCTCGCGCGCATAGCGCTTCAGGCGCCGGCGGAACGCCGCCTTGGTCAGATCGTCGGACGGCCAGATCGGCTCCCACGGCATCAGGAAATCCCGGCTCTCCTCGCGCAGCTGCGCCCAGGCGCCATGGTCCTCGGCCCGCGGCGGCCGCAGCACCAGTCCTTCGCCCCGCACGGTGGGCGGATCATCCGTGGCGAGGGGGAGCCGGAAGAAAGCCATGGCGGTTCAGGCCGCCGACGCCGGTGTGCCGAGGCGGGTGGCAATCGTCCCCGGGTCCATAAGCTTGCGCACCGGCCCGATGGCGGTGATCGTCGGCGCCGTCTCCAGCATGGACGCGGCGACGCGGCGGACATCGGCGAGCGTGATCGCCTCGATCGTGGCGACGATCTCCTCGCGTGGCAGCACCCGGCCGAAGGCGAGCACGTGCCGGGCCATCTGCTCGGCGCGGCGCGCCGAGGATTCGAGGCTCGCCAGCAGCGACACCTTGATCTGCGCCTTGGCACGCGCCACCTCGGCGGCGTTGGGGGACCGCGCGGCCTCCGAGATGCAGTCCAGCATCACCGGCATGAACTCGGCGAGGTCCTTCTCGCCGGTGCCGCCATAGATGGCGAAGGTGCCGGTGTCGGAAAAGGGCTGGTGGAACGAGTAGATCTCGTAGCACAGGCCGCGCTTCTCCCGGATCTCCTGGAACAGCCGCGACGACATTCCGCCGCCGAGCAGGTTCGAGAACACGTGCAGGGCGTAGTGGTCCTGATCGTGGAACGAGCGCCCGGCAAAGCCCAGCACAAGATGCGCCTGCTCCAGCTTGCGGACCTTGCGGCCGTCACCACCGGTATAGATTCCGGCAACGGGGGCCGGAGAGGCGTCGGCGGAAAAGCTCGCGAAGCGCCGCTCCGCCTCCTCCACCACCTGGGTGTGGTCTACGGCGCCTGCGGCCGCCACCACCATCTCGGGGCCGCGATACTGGCGGTCGAGGAAGCCGCGCATCGAGGCCGGCGTCTGCGCCCGCACGGTCCGCGGCGTGCCGAGGATGCGCCGGCCGATCGGCGCGCCGGCAAACGCCGTCTCCATGAACATGTCGAACACCACCTCGTCGGGCGTGTCCTCGCAGGCGCCGATCTCCTGCAGCACCACGCCCTTCTCGCGCTTCAGCTCGCCGCGGTCGAAGGCCGGCTCGGCCAGAATGTCGGACAGGATGTCGAGCGCCAGCGGCACGTCCTCACCGAGCACGCGGGCATAATAGGCCGTGCGCTCGGCGCTGGTCTCGGCGTTGAGGTCGCCACCGACCGCCTCGACCTCCTCGGCGATCGCCAGCGCGCTGCGCCGCCGCGTGCCCTTGAAGGCCATGTGCTCGAGCAGATGGGCGAGGCCCTGCTCGGGACCAAGCTCATGGCGCGTGCCGGCGCCGATCCAGACCCCGACCGATGCGGTCGCCAGGTGTGGCATCGCCTCGGTGACGACCCTGATGCCGTTGGGCAGGGTTGTGGTCCGCACGTTCTCGGCGCGGGTCGGGGCCGGGTGGCGTCCTGGGGCGTTCATGCGACAGCTCCGTTGGCGGTGTGACCAGTCGCCCGCGCGCGGGCGCAGACGAACGCTTCGACGGCGGCCTGATCGTTGGGCAGGATGGTGAAACGCTCGCGGCGGTCCAGCAGGTCCGCCAGATGCGCCGGCAGGGCAGGCCGCACGCCGGTTGCGGCCTCAACGGCGTCTGGGAACTTCGCCGGATGGGCGGTGCCCAGCGCCACCATCGGCACGGCCGGGTCGCGCGCCAGGGCGGTGCGTCCGCTGGCCAGTCCGATGGCGGTGTGCGGGTCGAGCAGATAGCCGGCATCGCGCCAGGTCGCCCGCATCTCGGCGGCGACCGCGTCCTCGCCGACCGCGCTGGCGGAAAAGTCCCGCCGCAGTGCCGCCAGCGGCCGCTCAGCGATCGCGAAAGCCCGGCTCTGCGCCAGCGAGGCCATCATGGCACGGATCGCGCCGGCGTCCCGGCCGCCGGCCTCGAACAGCGCCCGCTCGAAATTCGACGAGACCTGGATGTCCATGGAGGGGGATGTGGTCGGCACGACGCCCGTGGCCTCGTAGCGGCCGCTCGCGAGCGTCCGCGCCAGGATGTCGTTGGCGTTGGTGGCGACGTTCAGGAGCGCCACCGGCAGGCCCATGCGCTTGGCCACCCAGCCGGCCAGCACGTCGCCGAAATTGCCGGTCGGAACCGAGAACGCCACCGGCCGGCCGGGCGCGCCGAGGCTGACGGCGGCGGTGAAGTAATAGACCACCTGAGCGACGATCCGCGCCCAGTTGATCGAGTTGACGCCCGAAAGGCCGGTCTCGTCGCGAAAGGCGTGATGGTTGAACATCGCCTTGACCAGCGCCTGGCAGTCGTCGAAATCGCCCTCGATCGCCACCGCGTGGACGTTGCCGGCATCGACCGTGGTCATCTGCCGGCGCTGCACCTCGCTGACCCTCCCCTGCGGGTAGAGGATGAACACGTCGACCCGTTCAAGGCCGCGGAATGCCTCGATGGCGGCGCCACCCGTGTCGCCCGAGGTGGCGCCGACAATCGTCGCGCGGCGGCCGCGCGTCCGCAAAACGTCGTCCATCAGCCGCCCCAGCAGCTGCATGGCGACGTCCTTGAACGCCAGGGTCGGGCCGTGGAAGAGCTCCAGCACAAACAGATTGTCGCCGACCTGGACGATCGGGCAGACCGCCGGGTGACGGAACCCCGCATAGGCCTCGTCCACCATGGTGCCGAACGCCAGCGCGTCGATGTCCCCCCCCGTGAACGGTCCGATCACCCGCCGGGCGGCCTCCGCATAGGGAACGCCGGCGAGGTTGGCGATGGCTTCAGGGGACAGGGTCGGCCATTCGGTCGGCACATAGAGTCCGCCGTCGCGGGCCAGCCCGGCCAGCA
>JBMOJG010000104.1:0-7866 GCA_049316925.1 Alsobacter sp.
TAGACGCGCTTGAATTGGGGCAGGTCATGGAAGCAATCGGGGCGTTTTGTGCCTGCGGGGCAGGCCTTGTCGGCCGTGCCTTCGCCGTTGTCGCGCTCGATGATCAGGCCGGTGGTGCCGTCGATCATGTTGAAGTCGCCGATGGCATTGCCGTTCTGCTCGAAGACGTAGAGCCAGGAGCGGCCAGTCCACTTCTCGCCCGCCACGTCGAACTCGAGAATGCGGGCGGCTTCCTTGCCGTCGACCTTCTCCCAGTCCTTCTTGTCGGCGTCCCAGAGCGGGCCTTCGAGCAGGCCATACAGGAACTTGCCGTCCTTGGAGCCACCGAAGCCCTCGAAGCCCTTGGACCGGCGCAGGTTGACGTTGGTGTAGGTCATGCCGGGCGCCGGCGGGCTGCCCACAGCCCAATGCTCAGGCGAGCGCACAGGCTTGCCGTCCGCCATCGTGTCGAACACGCCCATGACCTTGCCGGTCTTGTCGGCCTTGATCACGTAAGGGCCGAACTCGTCGCCGATCCAGAAATGATCGCCGACAATCTGGAAACCCTCGATGTCGAAGTCCGAGCCGGTGAGATAGCGCTTCTCGGTGGCCTCATGGACGATGCGGAACGGAACCTTCCTGTCGGGATCGCTCAGGAACACGGTCTCGAGGTGCTTCCAGGTGCCGGCCGCCCAGTCGATCGACCAGCGGTTGAGATACAGCATCGAGTCGGGCGAGTTCGCCTTCGCGCCGAAGCCGTTGTCGGTGATGAGCCAGAAGCTGCCGTCGGCCATCGCCTTGATGCCCGAATGGCCCTGGATCGGCTGCCCCTTGAACGGCAACTTGACGCCGGTGTCGCGCTCGAACGACTTGCCCATCACGGTGCCGAGCGCGTCGACGCGCTTGCCGGTGGTGTACTTGCCGGACGTCTGGAGGTCGACCGGCGCATCGGCCGGGGCCGGAATGAAGGTCTCGGCCGGCAGCACGGCGTGGCCGGCGAGCTTGGCGGGGAAGGCCTGCTGGGCAGCAGCCGGCGCGACAGCGAAGGCGAGCGCGACGCTCGCGAGAAGGATGGTGCGGATCATGATGGGGCCCCCGGTGGGTTGACCCGCCGCTTGTGGCCGCTGGCCGTGACCGTGGCGTAACGGTTCGGTGAAGCGCCGGTGACGACCGCGGATGACCGCAACGGAAAAGGGCGGCCCCGAGGCCGCCCTGTCCGATGCGATTTCTGGTCGTCCAGCCAGCGATTACTCGCCGGCGGCGGCTTCGGCTGCGGCCTGCTTCTTCTCGAGGTCCTCGCCGGTGGTCTGGTCGACCACCTTCATGGACAGGCGGACCTTGCCGCGCTCGTCGAAGCCGAGCAGCTTGACCTTGACCTTGTCGCCTTCCTTGACGACGTCCGTCACCTTCTGGACGCGGTTGGGGGCGAGCTGGCTGATATGGACCAGGCCGTCCTTGGCGCCGAAGAAGTTCACGAAGGCGCCGAACTCGGTCGTCTTCACCACCGTGCCGTCATAGATCATGTTCAGCTCGGGCTCGGACGCGATCGACTTGATCCAGTTCAGAGCGGCCGTGATGGAGGCGAGATCCGACGACGCGACCTTGACGGTACCGTCGTCCTGGATGTCGATCTTGGCGCCGGTCTTCTCGACGATCTCGCGGATGACCTTGCCGCCCGAACCGATGACCTCGCGGATCTTGTCGGTCGGGATCTTGATCGTCTCGATGCGGGGCGCGTACTGGCCGAGCTCCTGGCGGGCGCCCTGCAGGCCCTTGGCCATCTCGCCAAGGATATGCAGGCGGCCGCCCTGGGCCTGGTCGAGGGCGACCCGCATGATCTCCTCGGTGATGCCGGCGATCTTGATGTCCATCTGCAGCGAGGTGATGCCGTTCTGCGAGCCAGCCACCTTGAAGTCCATGTCGCCGAGGTGGTCCTCGTCGCCGAGGATGTCGGACAGCACCGCGAAGCGCTCACCCTCGAGGATGAGGCCCATGGCGATGCCCGCCACCGGGGCGCGCAGCGGCACGCCGGCGTCCATCAGCGCCAGCGACGAGCCGCAGACGGTTGCCATGGAGGACGAGCCGTTCGACTCGGTGATCTCCGAGACCAGGCGGATCGTGTAGGGAAACTCGTGGTGCGGCGGCAGCATCGGGCGCACGGCGCGCCAGGCGAGCTTGCCATGGCCGATCTCGCGACGGCCCGGCGAACCCATGCGGCCGGTCTCGCCGACGCTGTAGGGAGGGAAGTTGTAGTGCAGGAGGAACGTCTCCTTGTAGGTGCCCTCCAGCGCGTCGATGTACTGCTCGTCATCGCCGGTGCCGAGCGTGGCGACCACCAGGGCCTGGGTCTCGCCGCGGGTAAACAGCGACGAACCGTGGGCGCGCGGCAGGATGCCGGCCTCGGCGAGGATCGGGCGGACCGTCTTGACGTCACGACCGTCGATTCGCACGCCGGTGTCGAGGATGTTCCAGCGGACGATCTTGGCCTCGGCATCCTTGAAGACGCGGCCGACGAGGCTCTTGTCGAGCGGGTTCTCGACGCCCTCGCCGCACAGGCCGGCGATGACCTTGGCCTTGGCGGCCGCGACCTTGTCCTGCCGCTCGACCTTGGCAGCGGTGGTGAAGGCGTCGCGCAGGTCGGCCTCGACCAAAGCCAGAATGCGGTTTTCGATGGCCGAGTGGTCGGGAGTCGTAAAGTCGCGCGGCTCCTTGGCGGCGCGCTCGGCCAGCTTGATGATGGCATCGAGAACCGGCTGGAAGCCCTTGTGACCGTGCATCACGGCGCCGAGCATGATCTCCTCGGACAGCTCCTTGGCCTCGGACTCGACCATCAGCACCGCGTCGGCGGTGCCGGCGACGACGAGGTCGAGCGACGAGTCGGCCATCTCGGCCAGCGTCGGGTTGAGGCGGAACTGGCCGTTGATCCAGCCGACGCGCGCTGCGCCGACCGGGCCCATGAAGGGCACGCCCGACAGCGTCAGGGCCGCGGAGGACGCCACCAGGGCGACGATATCGGGGTCGTTCTCGAGGTCGTGCGACAGGACCGTCACGATGACCTGGGTCTCGTTGCGGTAGCCTTCGACGAAGAGCGGGCGGATCGGCCGGTCGATGAGGCGGGAGACGAGGGTCTCCTTCTCGGTCGGACGACCCTCACGCTTGAAATAGCCTCCGGGAATGCGGCCGGCTGCGAACGCCTTTTCCTGATAGTTCACCGTCAGGGGGAAGAAGTCGATGCCGGCCTTGGGCTCGCGGGCGGACACGACGGTGGCCAGCACGGTGGTCTCGCCATAGGTCGCCAGCACCGCGCCATCAGCCTGGCGGGCAATGCGGCCGGTCTCAAGGGTAAGCTTGCGGCCCGCCCAGGTCAGTTCCACTTTCTGGATATCGAACATCGGTCAGTCTCTTGCTGGGCAAGACCGACGCCATGAGCAAGACGGCGAGAGGCTTCCCCGCCGCTGGGGAAGCATCCGGCGATCCTGCCATGGGCGTCAGGTCTGGCCGGGTTGCACCGGTGCAGGCACCACGCCTGCGCCGGAACGCACGGACCGCGGCGGCGACTGCCGCCCCGGTGCACTGCCGGAAGCCTCGAGGGCGCCCGGGTCCCGCGGCATGCCGCGGGGAAACCGCGCCCCTCGCGGGCGCGGCGAATGCGGCCGGCGACGCCGGCCTGGGCTCAGCGGCGAATGCCGAGGCGCTCGATCAAGGCCCGGTAGCGCGGCTCATCGCGCTTCTTGACGTAGTCGAGCAGCGACCGGCGCTGCGAGACGAGCTTCAGCAGGCCGCGGCGCGAGTGGTTGTCCTTCGCGTGCGTCTTGAAGTGCCCGGTGAGATTGGTGATGCGCTCAGTGAGGATCGCGACCTGGACCTCTGGGGAGCCGGTGTCGCCGGACTTGAGCGCATATTCGGTGATGAGCGCCTGTTTGCGCTCCGCGGTGATCGACATCGTCTGATCCTTGACGCTGGAGGTGATGCGGCAGTGCCGCCGGCCCTGCGGGCCTCCCGTGTCGGGGCCGGGCCGGGATGTCGTCCAGCGCGGTCCAAAGCAACGAGGTGCGCGGACGAAACGCCCGCGCAGTGGCGCCTCTATACACGAAAGCGGCGGGAAGGCCAGCGCTTTCCGGGCTGGCCAGCGCTCAGCGCAGGAACGGGTTGGTGCGCCGCTCCTCGCCCACCGTGCTCATCGGGCCGTGCCCGGGCAGGAACGCGACATCGTCGCCAAGCGGCAGGACCTTGGTGCGGATGGACGCGATCAGCTGGTCGTGGCTGCCGCCAGGCAGGTCCGTGCGGCCGACCGAGCCCTGGAACAGCACGTCGCCCATCAGGGCAAAACCCGGCAGCCGCGGCACGCCCTCGACGGGCGGTGGGCGGCGCCAGACCAGCACGACGCTGCCGGCGGAATGACCGGGGCAGTGCAGAACGTCGAAGACGAGGCCACCGACCGTGACCGTGTCGCCCTCCTCCAGCCAGCGGTCAGGCGTAACCGTGCGGGCGTCGAGCATGCCGAAGGCCGCTCCGGATTCAGGCAGGCGCGCCAGCAGCGACGCATCACCGCGGTGCGGGCCCTCGACCGGCACGCCCAGCAGCTCGGCGAGCTCGGCCGCGCCGGCCGCATGGTCCATATGGCCATGGGTGAGCAGGATCTTCTCGACCGTGACGCCCACCTGGGCGAGAGCGGCCTGGATCTGGTCGACATCGCCGCCCGGGTCGACCACCGCGGCACGGTTGGTGGCGGTTTCGACGAGGATCGAACAGTTCTGCTGGAACGGCGTCACCGGGACGACCATCAGGCGGAAGGGATGCTGCACCGGCTCCTCCGGGGGTCAGAAGGCTAGGTTGAAGACGCGGGAGGGCACGAGTTCGCCGCGCTCGACGGAGCCGACGGCGATCACCACTCCGGCGCACGCCGCGTAGACCGGGCCGCCCTCGACCGGGGCATCGCGACCCCGCAGGATCAGCGACTGGCCGCGTCTCAGGCGCAGCGCGCCGTCGCGCGACACCACCACGCAGGGCAGCTCCGACAGGCCGCCCTCGACGGAGCGCAGGGCCGCCGCCGCGACCTCGGGATGGTCCGCCATCGCCGGCCACGGCACCGCATCGGCCAGCGTGAACGGTCCGACACGGGTGCGGCGCAGGGCCGTGACGTGGCCCAGACAGCCGAGGGCGCGGCCCAGGTCGCGGGCGATGGCGCGCACATAGGTGCCCTTGCCACATTCGGCCTCGAAGCTGGCACTGTCGGCCGTCTGCGCAACGAGGCGCAGGGCATGGATCTGCACCGGCCGGGCGACAAGCGTGACGGCCTCGCCATCGTGCGCCAGGTCATAGGCGCGTTCACCGTCGATCTTGATGGCGGAGAATTTTGGCGGCACCTGCATGACGGTGCCCACAAAGGCCGGCATTGCCGCCTCGATGGCCGCCCGGTCGGGCCGCAGGTCGCTGGTTTCGGTCGTGCGGCCCTCGGTGTCGTCGGTGTCGGTCTCGGTGCCCCACGCCACGGTGAAGCTGTAGGCCTTCTCGCCATCGACCACATACGGAACGGTCTTGGTCGCCTCGCCGAAGGCGAGCGGCAGGATTCCGGACGCCAGCGGATCGAGCGTACCGGCGTGGCCGGCCTTCTTGGCGTTGAGCAGGCGGCGCAGGGCCGCAACGGCCCAGGTCGAGGTCATGCCGGCCGGCTTGTCGAGCACCAGCCAGCCATGGACATCGACGCGGTTGCGGCGCGGCGCATTCATCGGCTCAGGCGTCCCCGGCGTCGTCGGCGGGGGCGTCGATGTCGCGGCGCACCGCCGGGGAGCGCAGGATCCTGTCGATGCGGTCGACGACGTCGAGCCGGTCATCCATCAGAAAGCGGACATCGGGTGCGAATTTCAGGTTCACCCGGCGGGCGACCTCACCGCGGATGGCCTTGCGGTTGGCCTCGAAGCCAGCCAGCACCGCCTTGGCGTCCTTCTTGTCGTGCAGCGTGACGAAGATCGTCGCGAGCTTCAGGTCCGGGCTCATCCGCACTTCGGGAATGGTCACGAAGGCCCGGACGAAGACCGGCTCGGGCAGGTCGCCGCGGGCGATGATCTCGGTGATGGCGTGGCGGATCAACTCGCCGACGCGCAGCTGGCGCTGGGAAGGGCCGGCCCTGTCTTTGTCGTTGTGTTTCATCGGATCCACCGCACGGCCGGGATCGGACCGGCCGACGTGTCAGGCGGACGCGGCATCGCCGCGCCCGGTGAAAGCCCAGCCGGACAGCCGGGCGTCAGAGCGACCGCCGGACCTCCTCGACCCGGTAGCACTCGATGATGTCGCCGGCGCGCATGTCCTGGTAGGCCTCGAAGGCCATGCCGCACTCCTGGCCCGAGGGAACATCCTTGACCTCGTCCTTGAAGCGCTTGAGCGTCGACAGCTTGCCCTCGTGGATGACGACGTTGTCGCGAATGAGGCGCACGCTGGCGCCGCGCTCGACGCGACCGTCCTGCACAAGGCAGCCGGCGACCTTGCCGACCTTCGACACGGCGAAGACCTGGAGGATGCGCGCCTCGCCGAGGCGCTCCTCGCGCAGGGTCGGCGGCAGCAGGCCCGACATGGCCTTTTTGATGTCGTCGACCAGGTCGTAGATGATGTTGTAGTAGCGGATCTCGACGCCCACGCGCTCGGCAGCCTCGCGGGCCTCCTTGTTGGCGCGGACGTTGAAGCCGATCACCACCGCACCCGAGGCTTCCGCCAAGGTCACGTCGCTCTCGTTGATGCCGCCGGCGCCCGAATGGATGATGCGGGCCCCGACCTCCTCGTTGCCGATCTTTTCCAGCGCGCCGGCGATTGCCTCGACCGAGCCCTGGACGTCGCCCTTGACGAGCAGCGGGAATTCCTTGCGGCCGGCCGTCTTGAGCTGGCTCATCATGTCGGCGAGCGAACCGCGGGCATTGCCGGCGCGGGCCGCGGCGCGGTCACGCTTCTGGCGCTGACGGTATTCGGTCACCTCACGGGCGCGCGCCTCGTTCTCGACGACCGCCACGCGGTCGCCGGCCTCGGGTGCGCCGTTGAAGCCGAGGATCTCCACCGGCACCGAGGGCAGCGCCTGGCTGACCTGGTCGCCTGTATCCGACACCAGGGCGCGGACACGGCCCCATTCCGACCCGGCGACGACGATGTCGCCGGTGCGCAGCGTGCCGCGCTGAACCAGGACGGTGGCGACGGGGCCACGACCACGGTCAAGCTTGGCCTCGATCACCGTGCCCTCGGCCGGGCGCTCCGGGTTCGACTTGAGATCGAGAACCTCGGACTGCAGCGAGATGGCCTCGAGCAGCTTTTCGAGGTTGATGCGCTTGGTGGCCGACACCTCGACCTCGAGGGTCTCGCCGCCCAGCGACTCGACCTGCACTTCGTACTGCAGCAGCTCGGTCTTCACCCGCTCGGGCTTGGCGTCTGGCTTGTCGACCTTGTTGATGGCGACAATCATCGGCACCTTGGCGGCGCGGGCGTGGTTGATGGCCTCGATCGTCTGAGGCATGACGCCGTCATCGGCCGCCACGACCAGCACCACGATGTCCGTGACCTTGGCGCCGCGGGCGCGCATCGCCGTGAAGGCTGCGTGGCCGGGGGTGTCGATGAAGGTGATCAGGCCGCCGAGCGGCGACACAACCTGGTAGGCGCCGATGTGCTGGGTGATGCCACCGGCCTCGCCGCTGGCCACGTTGGTGGAGCGGATCGAGTCGAGCAGCGACGTCTTGCCGTGGTCGACATGGCCCATGATGGTGACGACGGGCGGACGGGACACCAGCGTCTCGCCGGCGTCGGGCGTGTCGAACAGGCCCTCCTCGACGTCCGACTCGGCAACGCGCTTGACGGTGTGGCCGAACTCCTCGGCGATGAGCTGGGCGGAGTCCGCGTCGATCACGTCGG